>NZ_JRLB01000077.1 GCF_000764495.1 Nitrincola sp. A-D6 | reverse complement strand
CCGTCATGCAACCAACTCACAATACCGCTGGCTACTGCACCTAACCCAAACTGGGTAGCTACTGCGATGCCTGCCGCTGCACCTGCCTGCTCAGGAAAACGTGACAAAAGACTCGCCATGCAGTTTGCGCCCAATACGCCAGTGACACTGACAAAACTGAATAGCGCCAGCACGATTAAGGTCAACCCGCCTATGCCAAATAACGTGGCACAAAACAGTACCAGGCCTGAAGCGGCAGCCAAACTTGCACCTAACCACAATAAAGGTTGCGTCCCCCATCGTCCGACATAATGTGCATTCAGGCTGACAAGCAAGATAATTCCACCGATGTTCATGCTAAACAGCCATGCATAGGTCTGAGGCGATACACCAAAGTAATCGATGTACACAAATGGAGACGCGGTAATGTAAGCGAACATGCCAGCAAAAGTTAACGACATACACAATATGTAACCAACGGCGACCGGCTGTAGCAAAATGTTGCCATAGGCTTTGTAAACCGCAGTAAAGCTAGTGCCACGGGAGCTACCATGATGGGTTTCTGGTATTTTCCAAACACAGAAAGCTAACACCACTAACGCAAAGATAAACAACACCACAAAAAGAGCGCGCCAGCCTGCCAGCAAGATCAGATAACCACCCACCAACGGCGCCATGAGCGTAGCGATCATCGTGACTATATGCATCAATGACAAGACACGCGCCGCTTCACTGATTGGAAACAGATCGCGAACAATGGCTCTTGCCAACACAGAGGCCGATGCAGCCCCCAAAGCCTGTAAAAAGCGGAATGTAATAAGCCACTCCGCTGAACTAGCAAGGACGCACGCCACACTGGCAATCAGATAAAGACTAATACCAGCAAGTAACAGAGGTCTACGCCCTAACTTATCCGATAAAGGACCGTAGACAAGCATGCCTATAAACAGACCAATTAAGAAACTACTGATGGTCAACTGTATATCGCTCTGTACCGCGCCAAGGTCTTCAGCAATAAGTGGTAAACTTGGGAGATACATATCGATAGATAGTGGCCCAAAAGCCACAAGAGCAGCTAGCAGCACTATCAGCCGATGAGGGTTTAATACAGTTACCATCAGGAATCTACCTACCTATTTAGAGACGCCCAACAGCCGCAAGTGAGGAGTCTGCTACGGATGCCTGAGGGCCAGGTACCTGGTCGCCGGACACCGGAGCAACAGGAAAAACAGCATTGATCTGCCCTGTTCCGGAACTGCCAAAATAGGGTGTAATCACCTCTACTTTTTGGTCATAGCGAGACCAACCTAAAGCCCCTAACAGCATTGCCGTATCATGCATAAACCCTTCACCATGACCTTTAACGGCATATTCAGGTAGCATGGCGCAAAAATCAGCCACTCGCCTGCTTCCCACATGCGTACAACATCATTATCCAATCGCTCTAAAAAAGGACTCCACACCTTCGTTGCAAAATCCGGAGCCTGACCATTCTGAGCAAACCGATGTGACAAAGAGCCACTTGCCAATATAGCGACAGTGCCATCATAGTGCTCTTCTATTGCTTGTCTAAGCGCCCATCCCAAACGTGCACTGTCATTGAGATAGTGAGCCATACACATCGCAGAAATTGATACTACCTTAAAATGCTGGTCTTCATTCATGTAACGCATGGGTACCAAAGTGCCATACTCAGGATCGAGCGTTGTATGTGCATGCGCCAGTGTTTCTACCCCTTGCGCTTTACACTCATCCGCAATCAATTGGCCTAACAGTGGATTGCCACTAAATTCAAACTCCATATTTGAGATAAAATGGGGTAACTCATTACTGGTATAGTTGCCCTTGAAGTGTGCTCCACAGTTAATATGGTAAGCCGCATTGACCAACCAGTGGGTATCAAACACCACCAAGGTATCGACACCTAATTCCCGACAGCGACGACCAATTTCCTTATGCCCATCAATAGCGGCCTGACGAAACCCTTTTTGAGGCCCGTCTAACTCCGACAGATACATGGACGGTACATGTGTGATTTTTGCCGCCAACGCTAGCTTACCCATAACTTACACCTCTTTATTCTTGATTGTATTTTTGAACTGATCGACTCTGTGACCAACCGTAAAAATGTGCTGCCATCGCCAACAATGTTGTCAGCAGAATAGCAGCGAAAATCCAGCCAGGATCAAAACGAATTAACCAAGAAGCACTTTGTGCAACCATAGAGCCAATCAGTAACTGAATAAAACCCATCATGCCTGACGCTGCACCAACAGCACCCGCTCTACTACTGATAGCCGCTGTCTGAGCACCAGGCTGACTTATTCCTCTACCTAAAATCATGATGGCCACTGGTAAAAACAGGGTCGCAAAACCCAAGCCCATTAAACCGTACAAAAACAGCAACAATAGGGCTCCAAGAAGTGCCAGACCGTTACCAATGAGGATTAATTTATCAATATCAAAATAACGCGCCAGCCGGGTAGACATAAAACTACCTAACAGAAAAGCAAATGAAACCGTTAAAAACCAAAACCCATAATCAGCAGATGTACCACCCAGACTTCCGACTACAAGATAAGGTGCGCTACCAATAAACAGATAAAACCCGCAAGCCAGAGCCGTTGTCGCAAGGACATATCCACGATATGATACTGATTTTAATAAATTATTATATGACTGAAGCACCAAAAACAGGCTAATACGACTGCTACGCTCCACACAGGTTTCAGGTAAATAACGTAGCGCTATTAACCAAACTGAGCCACCCATAGCAACGGATAGATAAAAGACTGAATGCCAACCACTCCAGAGATTTAACACCCCACCCAAAGCAGGCGCCAGGGTTTGAGCCAAAGCGATTGCCATAACCAGATAACCCATTCGACCAGCAGCACCTTCACGTCCGTACACATCCAATAATATGGTGCGTGACAACGCCATTGCCGTACTACCACCGAGTGCTTGCAATATACGACCTAAAATCAGCATTTCTATCGACACAGAAAATGCCGCAATAGCGCTACCCAATACATGCAGCCCGAAACCGACCAATACAACTGGACGTCGACCGAAGTAATCGCCAAACTGACCACTAATCAACTGACCTAATGCAAGCGTCAATAAGTAGAGGGTAAACGTCAGTTGCATGATGCCCGCATCAACACCAAGCATCCGAGCAGCATCAGGCATTGCTGGAATAAAGGCATTTAAGGCCAAAGGGCTAGCCATCGCCATAAAAATCAACAATGCAGACGCAGGAGGCACCGGCATAGGCATAGTATGGCTAGGCAGGGTTGCGTACCACGAGCAGACGCAACTCTGTCATGTCTTCTATGGCATAACGCACACCTTCACGTCCTAAACCACTATCTTTTACGCCACCATAGGGCATGTGATCTACTCGCCAAGAAGGAACATCACCAATCACCACGCCGCCTACCTCTAGCTCATCCCAAGCCTTCTGAATCTTGTAGATATCTCGGGTGAAAATTCCGGTCTGTAAGCCAAAAGCAGAGTTATTGACCTCCTGTAGCGCCAGATCAAAGTCACTGAAGCGTGACAGAATAGCAACCGGCCCAAAGGCTTCTTGAGTGTTCACATCCAGAGATGGGTCAACATTTTCTAGCAATGTTGCCTGGAGCATCGCGCCCTGACGTGTTCCACCAGCCAAAAGGTTTGCTCCTTTTGATGTGGCATCGAGTATCCAATCATGCAAACGTACGGCTTCTTTTTCAGAAATCATAGGGCCTATAAACGTTTTTTCATCCTTTGGATCGCCGGATGGTAACGCCTTAACAGCGACGGCTAACTTATCACGAACCTCTTCATAATGAGCTTCGTGAACTAGAATTCGCTGAACGCTGATACAACTTTGACCAGATTGATAGTACGCACCAAACACTATGCGAGCGACCGCATCATCCAGATCTGTTCCTTCATCGACTACACAGGCCGCATTACCACCTAACTCCAGCACCACAGGCTTTTTACCCGCTTTGGCCTTAAGCTGCCAACCAACTTCTGGTGACCCGGTAAAACTAAGCAGCTTAAGTCGATCATCGGTGGTGAATAGATCCGCACCATCACGATGACAAGGTAAAATAGAAAAAGCGCCCTTGGGCAAATCTGTTTCAGCTAATACTTCACCAATAATGATCGCACCAATCGGTGTTAAGCTGGCAGGTTTAAGCACAAACGGACAACCTGCCGCTATTGCAGGCGCCACCTTGTGAGCGGCAAGATTAAGTGGAAAGTTAAATGGTGAAATAAATGAGCAAGGGCCTATAGGAACGCGCTTCCACATCCCCGTGTAGCCTTCAGCGCGAGGCTTATATCCATAGGAATCACTTCACCACCAATCCGAACCGCTTCTTCAGCAGCAATGCGAAAGGTGTCGATCAAACGGGTGACTTCACCACGTGCATCTTTAATAGGCTTTCCTGCCTCAATGCATAAAGCTTGAGCCAATTCTTCTGCTCGCTCTTGGAAACGATTGACGCAATGATTAAGAATTGACTGACGTTTCCAGGAAGGCAACTTCCGCATCGGCTCTGCCGCCTGCTCAGCCGCTGCAATCGCTTGATCTATAACCACCGCATCTGCAATCGCAACTCGCGTAGCAATTTCGCCGGTAAATTTATCGTAAACAACCAAATTTTGATTCGGGCTTTGGGGCTCATTCGCAAGATAAAACGGGTAAGATCTGCGCAACATGACAACATGCTCTCCATCATTCAACTACGCAGCCAGTAATCACCCAGCTGCCAAAAAGGGATTAAACTCAGAGAACAGGGAAAACCACATTAGCCTGCCCTGTGCCGGAGCTAGGGAAATACTCGCCAATAAGCTCACCTTTACCGGCATAACTATCCCAACCCAAAGCACCGAAGAGCATGGCTGTATCATGCATACCACCCTCGCCAGAGCAAAACTGGGCATATTCAGGTAGCATTTTCAGGAACGTTGAAATCTCACCTTGCTGCCAAAGCTCTAGTACTCGCAAATCAACTTGACGGTTGAACTCACGGGAAATCGTGAAGGTGCCGTTGTTCTCAGCATACAACTCATTTTCCCATATTTTGTGCGACAGTGAACCCGAAGCAAGTAACAATACTTTTCGGTCGCTGGCTTCGACTGCTTCACGAATTGCCTCGCCCAATTTTCGAGAATCTTGCAGATTATGAACAGTACACCAACCCGCAATGGAAATAATTGGCATATCACCGGGCTGCATAAAATGCATCGGAACTAAGGTACCGTATTCAAGATCTAGCGTCTCAACTTGATGTGACAGGGTATGCACACCTTTTTCAGTAGCACGCGCGGCGATAGCGTTCCCTAGCTCAGGATCACCACGGTATTCATAATCTAGATTTTGAATAAAATGAGGAAATTCATGGCTGGTATAGCAACCCTTAAACGTAGGGTTACTGTTAATATGAAAGCCGGCATTAACCAACCAATGCGTATCTAACACGATCACTGTATCAGCACCTTTTTCACGTGCCCGACGCATGATCTCCTTGTGCCCATCAATGGCCTGTTGTCGACATCCTTGCAGCTTTCCGGGTTGTTCAGAGAGGAGCATTGTTGGAACATGAGTCACCTTGGCAGCCATTACGATTTCGCCCATGGTAAGCACCTTTTTTAGTTATTTAAGTGGTCTGATATTATTTTATTTAATATATTAACTAAATCAAATCCTAGCCCACCTAACATGCCCTGTCAACAAAAATGACGACCTGTCTTTGAGCTATATCAATACAAACATCAACCAAAATTTCAGATAGAAATAAACACTTAAGATATTGATTTTAAATAGATAGTCGTGAAATTAATTTACAAGACACCCTGCAACAAACAGAAAAGTACAATAAATAAATAATTTAGTACCTTTATAGAAAGCAATGATTCTGTCCATAATTTAATTAAGTTAAAGCATTTAGCTTATTAGCGACCTCAATAAAATAATTGAAAAAGTACAGAGGCTAACTATTCATGTCACAGACAAATTCTATGCTCGTTAAATTAAAAGAAATACTACCTTCTATACGAGAAAATGCCCCTCAGGCAGTCAAACTTCGTAAAATTCCTGAAGAAAATATTCAAATGCTCAATAATATTGGGCTCAATCGCGCATTTCTTCCCAAGGCCTATGGTGGTCTTGAAATGTCATTACCTGAGTTCACAAATTGTATTGCAGCGCTTGCAGGTGCATGCTGCTCAACTGCGTGGGCCTACAGCCTTTTGTGCACACACAATCACCAAATGTCTATGTTTAACAAACAAGCGCAAGATGAATTCTGGAGTACAAACCCAGACGCTGTCGCATCAAGTAGCATTGCTCCTTTTGGTAAGCATGAGGAAACTGAAGGTGGTATTATTTTTACCGGCGACATGAAGTGGAGTTCCGGTGTTGATCATGCAGACTGGATTATAGTTGGCTTTCTGCGCAATAATCCTGCGGGTGGCAAAGTTTATAGCTTCGCGATCATACCGCGCCAGGAATTCTCTATTATCGACGACTGGTATTCTGTCGGTATGCAGGGTAGTGGTACAAAAACGGCGCATATTGACAGCGTGTTCGTTCCTGAGCATCGCATTCAGGCTGCCGTGGATATGATGGAAGGTCGTCATGTTGGACGCGATTTATATCCCGACAGTAAGATTTATCACACCCCATACCGCCCATACTTTGCGTGTGGCTTCGCAGCGATGAGCTTGGTGTTGCCGAACGAATGATCGATGTCTACAAAGAGCTCACTCAGAATCGAGTTAGAGCCTACACAGGTGCATCTGTGCGTGAGTCCATCCCTCCCCTTCTTCGTATTGCTGAATCTTATCAACAAGTGGCCGCTGCACGTGCCTATCTGGAAAAAACCTGGCAGGAGCATAAAGAATATGGAGAGCGCCATGAATATCCCACACGCTATGTGTTGGCACATTGGCGCACCAACCAAGCTTATGCGATTAAAATGTGTGTAGAAGCTGTCAATCGCCTGTGGGCGGTGATGGGGGCTTCGAACTGGTATGAGGATCGTGAAGCACAACGCCTTTGGCATGAGTCCAACATGACTGCGGCACATGCTTACACCGACTATGATGTCTGTGCGCAAATATTAGGCCGTGAATTACTCGGTCTCGAGCCGGACCCCTCTCTGCTGTAATTCTTTACAAGATACTCACTGGGCTTTTTAACATAAAAATCCCAGTGAGTTTATTGCCATCTATTTTATAAAGGCCACCACTATGAATTCCTCTATCACTGACTTCGACCCAAAAGCTTTTCGACGTGCATTAGGAAACTTTGCTACTGGCGTTACAGTTATCACAGCCACGGCCCCTGATACCAGCCGTGCGGGTGTCACAGCTAATAGTTTCAATTCTGTATCGCTGGACCCACCACTCATTCTCTGGAGCATAACCAAAAACTCTGGCAGCTACCCTGTATTCGAAAAAGCGAGTCATTTTGCTGTTAACATACTAGCAGCTGATCAAATTGATATTTCAAATCATTTTGCGCGCCCGAGTGAAGATAAATTTAACGGTATAAACTTTTCATTAGGCTTAGGTGATGCCGCGATTCTACCGGATACCTCAGCGTGCTTTCAGTGTGAACGCCATCAAATCCTTGATGGGGGAGATCACTGGATTCTGGTTGGCAAGGTAGTTTCCTTTGATGATACTGGACGTGCTCCTTTGGTATATCATGGTGGTGCATACTCAGCTCTCATACCCCATGCAGGGTCCAAACCAAAAAATACGGCTGCATCTGATGCCGCTCAAAGCAAAAATGACCAACGTCTAGCTGATAGTCTATATTATCAAATGCTACAAGCGGTCAAACGCTACCAAGCTGATTATCAGCCTTTGCAGCTGGCAACAGGACTTCGCACTATCGAAGCGCGCATGCTTCTAACACTTAATGACTTCGGAAGCATATCTGCAGACGAACTAGAAGACCGCATAGCCATGCCTGATAATGATTTAAATGCGGCAGCAGAAACCTTATGCCGAAAAGGATGGCTAGTACGCGAAGGTAATGATCTGAGTATCACCACTACGGGCGTAAAACAGGCTGAAATACTTTGGCAGATCGCGAATGATCGCCAAAATGAAGTCTTCGGCCAATTCTCAGAAGAGGAGATTGAGACATTTCGTAAAGTATTAAGTGCGGTTTAAAAAAAGCGGCTATCTTAATTGCAATGCCTGACAGTGTTAGAGTCACTGACCCGCTTATTACCTTGCTGCCCGATTTATTAAAAATAGACCGGGCAGCTTTTATTGTAGCAAAGCAGCGTCGATAGCAATCCATTTATCGGCGCTTTTGATCAACGACTGCGCGGTTAATCCGGGGACGCTAAACAGATGGCTACGGACCTGATAGCGGTCACGCAGTGTGTGCAACAACAGATCAAAATCACCATCGCCAGACAGCAAAATCACCTGGTCAACCTCGCCAGCGCAGAGCAAGGCATCAATCGTAATTCCCACATCCCAATCTCCCTTGGCGGAGCCATCACCGCGCTGGATATAGGGTTTGAGTTTGACCTCAAAGCCGATATGCCGCAGTGCTTCCTGAAACTTCTGCTGCTGCGGGTCACCGCGATCTATCGCATAGGCTGTTGCGGCTACTATCTCCCCCAACTCACTGGCCTGCTGCCAAAAGGCACGATAATTAAACTGCCGGCCAAACACCTGCCGCGTGGTGTAATAGATATTTTGAACATCGGCAAAAATGGCTATTCGGGTCAAAGGAGCCTCTCTGGGTTTGGTTGAGTACATGCAGTCACTTTGGCTACTTTAAGCTTCCAGATAATATCATTTCTCCGACTCACTCGATGATATCGAGGGTGCAGATATTCGCGAAAAAACCGGCATGAGTAGCGCAAACAGTTCGGCTTGTGAAGAGATCTGACATTTGGCATAGAGTTGTTTTCTAAACACTTTTACTGTTTCTGGACTAATACCCAGATTCAGACTGATGGAAATGGAAGAGTGGCCTTGCAATATAAACATGGCCACTTCAGCCTGCCTGCTGGTCAAACTGATGGCTTGCTCGACCCGCAGTGTATCAATCAAACGGCTGACCAGTGGTTTGGTGTTCATTTGCTCAGGCTGGTCCGGCTGATAGTCTCGCCAATGTTCCTCCATCAAGGTGCAGATAACTGACTCATACTGCCGCAGACGTTCCCTTTCCTGCTTTGAAAATAGCTGACCACTGGATCGATCCTTGCCAAAACAGGCGGTCACTGTCAGGTCACGATTCAAATCGGCAAACGCAGCTACCTCATCAATCAGCGTTGTTTTCTGATAATACACATTGAAATAACTGGTACGTTTGAACTGATCTGGCGCTATGTCAAACAGGCGGTGTAACCCTGTTTTCAGTCCATTGCGATGGGCATGATAAAACGGGTCCAGCAAATACGCGGCATTCAGGTAATCAGAATCCATATAGGTATAGACCACTGGATCAGTAAATTGGCGATACAGAACTACCGGATTGGTATCACGATAATAGGCAATGATAATCAGGTTATCGAAGGCGGCCAGATAGCGTACGAAGTGTGCAAATGCTTCACAAAAACCAGGACGATGCAGGGTTTTGATGACATGTGCCAAGGCTTTATCACGCAATCGAAGACTGTTTCTTGGCTGTGACATCAGATACCCCTCTAGGGTTATATACCCCTAAAACTGATAAATTATATTTTAGCTTACAAATAAGTGGTACTTGCTAAGTCAGTCAGCATACCAAACCACCACTTGACTGAACACAGCAAGACACACACACGATTTGAGAGGATGCGTCCCATGCAAGCCGAGAACACTGCAATTTCAATTGAGAAGGTCGTCAAAAATTTTGGCGCTTTTACCGCACTGAAACAGGTTTCACTGCAAATCCAGAATGGTGAGTTTTTTACCCTGCTCGGTCCATCGGGCTGTGGAAAGACCACGTTACTCAGGTTGATTGCCGGTTTTGAAAGCACCTCGCAAGGAAAAATATTTTTGTTTGGCGATGAAATTGAAAACCTGCCTGCCAACAAGCGTCCCATCAATACTGTTTTTCAACACTATGCTTTGTTCCCACACATGGACATTCGCGACAACATCAAATTTGGTATGCGCATGCTGAAGTTTTCCAAGCAAGACATGGATCGTCGTGCCGATGAAATGTTGGAACTGGTACAGCTAGGTCAGTTTAGTCAGCGAAAACCCCATGAGCTATCCGGCGGTCAGCAACAGCGTGTCGCGCTGGCACGGGCACTGGCACCCCGCCCGAAAGTGCTGCTGCTGGACGAACCCCTTTCAGCACTGGATTTGAAGTTGCGTCAGTCCATGCGTGCAGAACTCAAACAAATACAGCAGGAAACCGGTATTACCTTTGTGTTTGTCACCCATGACCAGGAAGAAGCCCTGGCCATGTCCGACCGCATTGCGGTGATGTCAGCAGGCCAGGTGCAGCAAGTTGGTACGCCCAAGGCTATTTATGACCAGCCGGCAAACAGCTTTGTAGCTGACTTCATTGGTGAAACCAATTTACTCGATGCAACAGTGGAACAGGTAAGCCAAGGGTCCATGACCTGTCGTCTGAACAATCAAGTACGCATTCAGTGTCCAAGCTCAGTCGCTAGTAATCAGTCCAGACAGATTAAACTCAGCATTAGACCTGAGCGCCTCAGTTTTTCTGCACTCGATGAGGCAATAATGACCGGCCATATCTGCCAAAAAAGCTACATGGGTACAGATACCCAATTTGTAGTGGATGTCGGGCAGGGGCTATTGGTTAAAGTCAGGGCGCAGAACAACCTGGACAACACGGATGAACTCAGTCAGGGAAGTCAGGTGGGCATTAACATCGACGCGGCTTTTGCCAGAGTACTGGTGAACTGAAATGGATAAAAGCCTCCCTAAAACCTCAGCCCTGTTAGCGCCAGCGATCACCATTATATTCGTTTTTTTGGCCATCCCGATTTTGACGCTGATGACTTACTCATTTCTGCAGCCAGGACCTACGGCGGTGTCGAGTGGATCTTTAGCCTGGATGCATATGTTCAGCTGTTTTTTGAACAAGACTTTCTTACCGAAGAATGGGTATTCAACTCCGATTACCTGGTGATCATTCTCACCTCGATTATGCTCGCAATCATTGCAACATGCTGCTGTCTGTTACTCGGACTCCCTACTGCCTATTTTATTGCAACCCGCCCGCCCAGCACGCGTATGCTTTGGCTGATGGCCGTGATAGTGCCCTACTGTGTGAATCTGCTGATACGCACCATCTCAATGCTGTTCATTATTCGTGATCAGGGACCGATAAACAGCTTCCTGATCTGGACAGGTTTGATTGATGCTCCGATTCAGATTGCTTATACCAATTTTGCGGTAACGCTGGGGCTGTTCTACTCCTATCTGCCGTTTATGATCCTGCCTATCTATGTTGCTGTTGAGCGCTTCAACTTCTCACTGCTGACGGCAGCCAATGATTTATACGCCAGTAAATGGGCAGTCTGGCGCTATGTGCTTCTACCCAACCTAAAACCCGGCATTATCGCGGGCTGCCTACTCGTTTTTATTCCATCACTAGGTGCTTTCATCGCACCAGACCTGCTCGGTGGCGGAAAACAATTAATGATCGGCAACTTGATCGCGCTGCAATTTCAAGGTTCGCGTAACTGGCCCTTTGGTGCCGCACTGGGCATGGTGCTGATGGCGATGATCTTTATCGTGTTAATTGTGTTTTCAAAACGTAATAGCCAGGAGGCGAGATGATGAAACACACAGACCTCAAACGCTATCCTGGGTTTCGCCTTATCACCTGGGTTTGCTTAACCGTACTCTATGCGCCGATGCTTGTTCTGGCGATCTACTCATTCAACTCAGTCAGATCAATTACACACTGGGGTGGCTTCACTTTTGACTGGTACCTTAAGGTTTTTCAAAACCCGTCTATTCAGCAAGCCACGCTTAATTCGCTGACCATTGCCAGCACGGCTGCCTTTACGGCAACACTGGTTGCACTGCTTGCCGCCCTGGCTCTGGTGATGGGAAAGCCCTATAAAGGTCGGACCGCCACACTCACATTTATCAATTTTCCAATTATGGTGCCCGAAATCATCGTCGGCATTGCCAGCCTGCTTTTCTTTATCGCAATCAACTTTCAACTCGGTATGCAGAGCATTTTGATTGCCCATACTGTTTTCTGCATCCCTTTTGCCTTTTTACCCATCTATTCAAGAGTGAAAAGCATTGAGCGCTATTACAGTGAAGCCGCTCAGGACCTATATGCCAGTCAACTGGACTGCTTTCGACTAGTTATATTTCCAATGATTTTACCCGGTATCGTATCTGGCTTTTTACTCGCATTTATCGTATCGCTGGATGATTTCATCATCACCAACATGGTAGCTGGCCCTGGCTCAACGACCTTGCCTCTCACGATATACAGCATGGTCAGGGTCGGTTTCACACCGGAAATAAATGCACTCTCAACCCTGTTACTGCTGGTGTCCATCCTCCTCGTCAGCCTTGTATACCTGATCAACCGACGCTCCACCTCAAAAACATGAACCCAAAATCTTGTTAAACCTGGAGAACAACCATGAAATCCTTTACCCAAAAAGCCACCATGACAGCAGCAACACTGCTGCTGTCATCATCCCTCTATGCCGCAGGTGAACTGAAGTTATACAACTGGTCAGACTATATGCCGCAGGAACTGATTGATAAATTCAGCAGCACCTATGATGTAAGGGTTATTCAGGACTCCTACGACAGCAATGAAACACTGCTGGCACGCTTAAAATCCGGCGTGACCGGCTATGATGTAGCAGTACCCGGTGACTACATGGTCGCCATCATGATTGAAGAGGGTCTGCTGGATAAAGTCCAGCCACATACATTAGAAAACTTTAAACACATAAAAGAAGAACTGGTTGATGTCTACTTTGACCCAGGCCGTGAATACTCTATCCCCTACCAGTTCGGGACCACCTCTTTTATGGTCGACACTGACGCTATTCGGGTGATATCGATACCCTGGCGATACTGTTTGATACCCCTGATGAGTTAAAGGGCAAGGTCAACATGTTTCGTGACGTCAATGATGTCATCAATGCCGCCCTTCGCTACAAAGGCTTTGAAACTTGCAACAGCAACAGAGCTGAACTGGCCGAGGTCAATGACCTGTTACTGGAAGCAAAAAGTGACTGGCTGAGCATCACCTCAGATGGCGCCCGTGAAATGGTGGTTTCCGGAGATGCGGCCGTCAGTATGATCTGGAATGGCATGGGGCTGCGCGGCCGTCTTGAGAAGCCGTCACTGCAATACGCTTACCCTAAAGAAGGCATGACCGCCTGGGCTGACAATCTTGTTGTCTTGAAAGGCGCTGAAAACCGAGACAACGCGCTGCTATTCATGAACTTCCTGCTGGAACCGGAACATGCGGCTGCACTGACCAACTTTGCCGGCTATACCGCGGGTGTAAATAACACCGCGCCCTTCCTGATGGATGAACTGAAGCATGCACCAGAACTCAACCCACCCGCCAATGCACCAACGGCTGAGTTCGTCCCGCCCTGCTCAGCAGACGTTGTCGCTCTTTATGATCGCATCTGGACCAATCTACTGAAGTAATTGACCCGCCCTGGTGCAACCACCAGGGCAGACTACGTTAAGGAAACCTACGTGAAAGTTCTAACCTATCAGGATACGCCAGCCTTTTGTGACAAGGAAAAAAACCTGCGTACTATAGAATCGACTTGCGCAGCGGCTGCCATGCTCGGTGTTGATACTGTTGTATTTCCGGAGCTGTTTCTCACCGGATATCAGGTGGGCACTCAGGCCGCACTACTGGCAGAGCCGATCAACGGTCCTTCAGTAGAACAGCTACGCCAAATAGCAGATACCCACCAGGTTGCATTAATCTGTGGCCTGATTGAAGTCAGCGAGGGCAATCTCTTTAATGCCGCCGTAGCCATCAATGCCGATGGCAAACTAGTGGCACACCATCGCAAAGTATTCCTGTTCGGCGATACCGAAAAGCACCTATTTCAGCCAGGAAATGCATTTACAGCCTTTGAACTCAATGGCATCACCTGTGGGCTATCGATCTGTTATGACATTGAATTCCCGGAAACAGCTCGCTGTTTTGCAAATCAGCAGGTAAAGATTCTGTTCAACCCCACTGCCAACATGATGCCGTACCTGGCCGTACCCAAAACCCTGGCACGCGCCAGAGCACTGGAAAATAATATGGTTGTGGTGTATGCCAACCTGTGTGGACATGAAGGTAATACCGAATACACCGGCCTCAGCGCCATTATCGGCCCCGACGGTGAAGACCTGAGCCGCGCGGGAAAAGATCCGGCCATACTAATGACCGATCTTTCCCCGGCATTACACCGTGGCCTGTCAACCCAGCTACATGACCTGGCGCTGAGTTCAACAAACAATCCATTTCCTAATACCCAGCCAGCAAACAGACACACAACAAAATGACCCGTGAAATCACCACAGACTCCATAACTGAAACAACAGTCCCGCCGCAAAAGCACCACTTAAGGATAGTGCGACATACAAGGCAAAAATACGCGGTTTAACCAGCACCCAAACGGCAATGGCGGCTGGCAGTGATGTCACACCGCCAGCAATCAGAAAAGCCATACCTGCTCCGGCCTGCATACCCTGCTCCATCAGGGTGGCAATCAATGGCAAAGCGGCATAGCCATTGAAATAGGCAGGCACACCGAAAAGTGTTGCCAGCAATATGGGGCTGATCCCCTCACCACCCAGGGTTTGGGTAATACGATCGGCGGGTATATACGCCAGCATCAGGCTTTCCAGCAAGAAGGCCAGTGCCAGCCATTTCAGCAAAAACAGAGCGGTGCGAACACCTTCGCGGCGAAAGCGCGACAGGCGTTCCGGTTCATTCCAGAAACGCCAGACAGGTGCTTGCTGCGAACGCACTCTAGCACCACCACAGCCACCGTTACCCACACCGGCACGTAAGGGTTCATTCAAAGCATTTCCTTTGACCAGGAGGTGTACAACGCTCCCCCAAACAGCCCCATACCTATAGCCACCAGGGCTTTCGCCAACGCAAATTCAACACCGATAATACCTGTAGTTAGCGCAAACATGGCCGGGTCCATCAACGGCGATGCTAACCAGAAGGCCATCACCGGCGCCAAGGGCACACCCATCGCCAACAAGGCCGCAATCAAAGGAATAACCCCGCAGGAGCAAAAAGGTGAAAGAGCTCCAGCCAGAGCGCCCATGATAATCATAGTGGTAGGTGCACCCACGAATGCGCGAGAAATCAGTCCGTCAGCCCCGGTAGCATTGGCCCAGGCCGCAATCAACACCGATGCCGCTAAAAAAGGTGCGACAGAAGCAAGCTGACGTAGCATTAGCTCAAGTGACTGACCCGCTTGTGCGGCATCAAGCACCCACACCCCCAGCAGGATCAAAACCACCGCCAACCAGGGCTTTTCTTTGCGCCAGACTCCAGACACCCAGAGTGATGTGCGACTTGGTAAAGGAAGACTTTGCTCTGTCATTACCATATCTCCAGTAATGTAGTTATATTGGTTTAAATTAAACCGCATTCGACTGTTGCAAAGGCCTAAATGCCCCGACAACACTCCCGTGTCAGGTACTCGATAGCCGCTTCCATGGCGCTATAATCCGCTACAGTTTGTATTTCACGCCCCTGACGGTTCTGCAAAATCAAACCCGCCTGCTTCAAACTGCGCAAATGGTAGGCGAGCGTAGACAAAGGCATATCAAGATGCTCGGCTATTTCGCCCACCAGCATGCCGTCGTGCCCAGCCTGCACCAGCAGGCGAAACACACTCAGTCGGGCTGGGTGCCCTAAGGCCGCCAACGCATTAGCTGTAGATTCTATATTCATAGTCATGTGAAGATTATAACTACATTTATAGTTTTGTAAATTGATTATTTAAATGGAGACTCAGCACACTTCGTTGGTGGCTACCAAAGCACGCCAAGCTTGCAGCTCACTCTTTGCTAACTTGCCAGGGTGTGCCGTTGCACGTCGGGTAATTACTGCAATCAGGTAGACATCCACGACAAGGGAGGCGGTGAGGTGACGCAGGTGTGCTTGGAAAAGTAGGCGTTGGCGTTGGCTTGGACATATTGATACGGCTTCGTCAGTTTAAGGTATCGAATGTTACGTTCCGCAGTGAGATTTGGATGTCAGATAAAGCCAATGCGCTGCTGGCGGGCGCTGGTTATTTCAGCGCCCTGGACATCAACGGAAATTGAAGCCGCCGCCAAATAAGCCAATAACGCCGATAGCGATAAGGTAAAAGGCCACGATATAGTTTAGCAGGCGCGGCATCACCAGGATGAGGATGCCAGCGATCAAAGAAATCATCGGGGTTAAGCCAAGTGTAATATTCAAGAGATTATTCCTTTCGTGCGCCGGGCGGATTGCCGACACATAAATTTATTATAGGCCAAAACTCAAACCCA
>NZ_JRLB01000076.1 GCF_000764495.1 Nitrincola sp. A-D6 | reverse complement strand
GGACCGAGCTCCTACAGACCGAGCTCCCACAGACCGAGCTCCCACAATAAAACACCTGTGTAGGAGCTCGCTCTGCGAGCGAACCAATCGCCCAGAGACTGGGCTCCTACTTGTTCAATACCCGCAGCATCCAGGCTGTTTTTTCATGCGCACGCATTCGATCAGATGCCAGTGCGGCGGTGGATTCATCATCAGCACCTTGGGCATGTTTAAGAACATCACGGCAGGTTCTGACAACAGTTTCATGGCTCTGGGTGAGGATGTCTACCATCTCTTTTGCTGGTGGTACGCCATCGACTTCTTTGATGTTGCTTAAACGTACAAACTCTTTATAGGTGCCAGGTGCGGCAACATCCAAAGTACGGATGCGTTCAGCAATATCATCTACCGCAATGGCCAGTTCGTTATAGTGCTCTTCAAACATCAGGTGCAGTTCGCGGAATTGCGGGCCAGTCACATTCCAGTGGAAGTTATGTGTTTGCAGGTATAGCGTGTAAGTATCAGCCAGCAAATATTTCAGGCTTTCGGCGATGGTTTCACGGTCCGCTTTGTTAATACCGATATCCATGTTGGTCATATATTACTCCTTAACAGGTTGTCTTGTTTCCAGTCATCTGACTGCTGTATCTATATTAACAGTTTAGCGTGAATTTTGAATGAATGCCGATATATCACAATGATTTAAGACTATACTCCTGATAGTCAATCTATATTCTATGTACGAGTACCGGAGGCTGTATGGGAAAGGAAACGGAACTGAAGCTGTCATTGCCAGTGCAATATGTGCCGGCTTTACGGGCTCACCCGTTGCTGCGCATTGCCGAGCCGGTGGGGCCGGTTAAAACGCTGGATAATACCTATTTTGATACCTCTGACCTGCAGTTGCATCAGCAGCGAGTGGCGTTGCGAACCCGTCAACAGGGTGATATCTGGCTACAAACGGTTAAATGTGCTTCAGTTTCGGTGGGCGGATTGAGTCAGCGCCCTGAGTGGGAAAAGCCTATACGGGTGAGTTCGACTTTACTGATGTGGAGTTGAAGCCGGTGCGGAAAATGCTGCAGAAGCTTCAGCCACATCTGCAACCTGTATTTACGACACTGTTTAACCGCGAAACACTGTTTCTGAAAATGGATTCAGGGGCTGAAGTGCTGTTGATGATAGATCAGGGCGATATTCTTGCACATGGGAACAAGTTGGCGCTATGTGAACTGGAGCTTGAATTGGTGTCTGGTCAGCCGGAAGAGTTGTTGCATCTGGCGGTTGAGCTGGCGGATAACCTGCCTTTGCTACCTAGTGATATATCTAAAGCAGAGCGGGGCTATAAGCTATTTAATGGTGAAACAGAACAACCGGTGAAAATGCCTGGGGTGTTGTTGAGTAAGCAACAAACACCACTGGCCGCTTTTAAAGCACTGGCGTTTGCGTGTATTGCGCAGTGGCAGGGCAATGTCAGTGGCGCGGCGGCTAGTGATGATCCGGAATTTGTACATCAATTACGTATTAGTCAGCGCCGGATAAGGGCGCTGTTGCGCTTGTTCAAGCCGATTTTGCCACAAGACTGGTTCGTGCACTGGAATAAAACCCTGCTGACAACGCCCGGATTTTTTCTGAAGTACGGGATCTGGATGTAATGAGTGATGAGTTATTGCCGGCATTACGGCTTTATCCTGAAACAGATCATTGGCACTTTCCCGAGTTGCATCAACTGGTGATGAAACAACGGGATCTGGCGCGGGATGCCTTGATGTCCCATCCGGATTTACAGCAGCAGGGGCGTTTAATTCTGCTGCTGGTGACCGAGCTACATGCGCTGGAAGCGCCTGAACATGAAAAGGAAACTTTAAAATCATTTGTTAAACAGCAACTGAACTCCTTACGCAAGCGTGTTCACAAACGTTACCGTAAAGCACTTAAAGGCGAGGTGGATGATCTGCATCAGCTTCGTATCGCCTTGAAGCCGCTGCGCTACGCGCTGGAGTTTTTTATGACTATGCTGCCGGCCAGTAAAACCTTGCCTGAGTATGATGCTGTATTGACCGCGGTGCGTGCTCTGGGTCAGGTGAATGATATGGCGATGGCAGGCCGGATACTGACCGGGCTGACGTCAGCGGATACACACCTGCAGACAGCGCAGGCCTATATGGCGGGCTTACAAAGTGCCAGACTGGAAGAACAGCGCAAGGTTGCGTTGCTGGCATTGAAGTGACTTGTAGGTAAAACAGGGCTGCTGCATCTGTAAACAGGTTAAAATGCAGCAGCCCAACTATGTTAGAGGATGATCCTCTTACATATTCGGATAGTTAGGGCCGCCACCACCTTCGGGCGTTACCCAAGTGATGTTTTGTGCCGGATCCTTGATATCACAGGTCTTGCAGTGAACACAGTTAGAGAAGTTGATCTGGAACCTGGGTCCGCTGCTTTCTTCAATAACTTCATACACACCGGCTGGACAATAACGTTGTGCCGGTTCGCCATATTTTGGCAGGTTGTCACGAATGGGTAGTTCCGGATCGGTCAGGCGCAAGTGGCAAGGCTGATCCTCTTCATGACTGGCATTGGACAGGTACACCGACGACAGCTTATCAAATGACAACTTACCGTCAGGCTTAATGTATTCCAGTTTTTTGGAATCAGCGCAGGCTTGAGCATCTCATGATCTTTATGCGTATCGTGCAGGGTCAGCGGAATTTTACCGGCAAAAATATTCTGGTCGATAAAATTGAATGTGCCACCCAGGAATGTACCGTATTTATGCATCGCCGGGCCAAAATTACGACCCCGATAGAGTTCGTCATGTAACCAGGAATCCTGATAAGCCTGTGCGAACTGAGTCAGATCCTTGCGGCCTTCATCACCCGCTTTAAGCGCATCCGCAATCACTTCTGCCGCCAGCATGCCAGACTTCATGCCGGTGTGAATGCCTTTGATTTTCGCGAAGTTCAGTGTGCCGGCATTACAGCCGAGTATAAATGCACCGGGCATAGTCATTTTTGGCAGGCAGTTCAGACCGCCTTTGGTGATGGCACGTGCGCCGTAAGACACACGGGTGCCACCTTCCAGGTACTGTTTAACTTCCGGATGATGCTTGAAACGCTGAAACTCATCGAAAGGGCTAAGCCAGGGGTTGGAGTAGTTAAGGTCAACAATCAGGCCAACTTCCACTTGATTGCCTTCATCGTGGTAGAGGAAGAAACCACCGCTGGCACCATCCGTTAGCGGCCAGCCGGAACCGTGCACCACTAAACCTGGCTTGCTCTTGGCTGGATCTATATCCCAAAGCTCCTTGATACCTATGGCATAGTGCTGGGGATCTTTGTCTTTATCCAGTTCAAACCGCTCAAGCAGTTGTTTCCCCAAATGGCCGCGGACACCTTCGGTGAACAGGGTGTATTTGGCATGCAACTCCATGCCCTGAGTGTAGCTGTCCTTGGGTACACCATCGGCACCTACGCCCATATCACCGGTCGCAATACCCTTAACACTTCCATCTTCATGGTAAAGAATTTCGGAGGCAGGGAAGCCAGGAAAAATTTCCACACCCAGGGCTTCAGCTTGCTCACCCATCCAGCGGGTAACATTAGCCAAGCTGACAATGTAATTGCCCTTGTTGTGCATCGGCTTTGGAACCGCGAATCCAGGCAGCTTAATGCCTTTGGTTTCGTTTAGCAGTAAAAAGGTATCTTCACTGGTGACTTTGCAGGTAATCGGTGCTTCGCGTTCCTGCCAGTCGGGAAAAAGTTCGTCCAGCGCGCGGGTTTCCATAACGGCACCAGAGAGAATGTGCGCGCCAACCTCAGATCCTTTTTCTACCACACAGACCGTCAGTTCCTGCTCTTGCTCCTGAGCTTTTTGCATCAGGCGGCAGGCCGCCGATAAACCGGTGACACCTGCACCGACGATGACGACATCAAACTCCATCGATTCACGTTCCACAGTTCTGGCTCCTTATATTATTTTCAGACAGGTTATTATAGCCTTACAGGGTGTTCAAACTTTAGAACACTTTCAACAATTGATACTCTCAGTATGCCCTTTTTTGTCAGTATTTGGTTGCATCCAGTACAATAAATATTTGCGCTGCAGCAAAATAATGTCACTGACAGAGGTATTTAACCAGTTTACCCTAGTTGTGTGGCTAATTGATGATCTGTAGTATAAGTGAAAACCCCTAGTAGATAAAATTTTCTTATCGCCTCACAGTTATGGTGCTGATAGCGATTTCTGCTATAGTCCGAGGTGGATTCAGATCGGTAAAACTGAAGGAAATAAATAAAATGAAGGTATTAGTTACGGTCAAGCGTGTGATCGACTACAACGTGAAAGTGCGTGTCAAAGCGGATAACACGGATGTCGATTTAAAAAATGTCAAAATGGCAGTCAACCCATTTTGTGAAATCGCTGTTGAGCAAGCTGTAAGATTGAAGGAAGCCGGTAAGGCATCTGAAGTGATTGTCGTGTCCATGGGCCCGCAGAATGCGCAGGAACAGCTGCGTACGGCTCTGGCGATGGGTGCAGATCGTGCGATTCTGGTCAAGTCTGAAGAGGCTCTGGAATCGCTGACAGTGGCGAAAATTCTGGCAAAAATTGTTGAAGAAGAACAGCCTGGCCTTGTGATCATGGGTAAACAGTCCATTGATACAGACAATAACCAGACTGGCCAGATGCTGGCGGCTTTAACGGGTATGTCTCAGGGTACGTTTATTTCAGGCTTGGAACTGAGTGACACTGAAGCTCAGGTGGTTCGCGAAATCGACGGCGGCTTGCAGACTCTGGCTGTTAAACTGCCTGCGATTCTCACCGTGGATCTGCGTTTGAACGAGCCACGTTATGCCTCGCTTCCGAATATTATGAAAGCCAAGAAAAAACCGTTGGACACTAAAGCACCGGAAGATTATGGCGTTGAAGTGAAAGCCAACACCAAACTGCTTAAAGTCGAGCCACCGGCTGAACGCCAGGCAGGTATTAAGGTAGCCAGCGTCGCTGAGCTGGTCGATAAACTGAAAAACGAAGCGAAGGTGATCTGATGGCTATTTTACTGATTGCTGAACATGACAATGCCGTGTTGAAATCCGCCACCCTGTCTACCGTTACGGCAGCTACACAAATCGGTGGTGATATTGATCTGCTGGTAGTGGGTAATGGCTGCGCTGCCGCGGCTGATGCCGCTGCGAAAGTACCAGGTGTGCGTAAGGTTCTGTTGGCTGATAATGCTGTATATGACCATGAAATTGCCGAAAACGTTGCTGCACTAGTCAAGGAAATTGCCGCTGACTACAGCCATATTCTGGCACCAGCGACCACGAATGGTAAAAACTTCATGCCACGTGTTGCGGCACTGCTGGATGTAGGGCAGATTTCCGAAATCATGTCGGTAGAGTCTGCAGATACCTTCAAGCGTCCTATTTATGCCGGTAATGCGATTGCAACGGTACAGTCTCTGGATGCGGTTAAAGTGATCACTGTGCGTGGTACGTCATTTGATCCGGCGGCTACCGAAGGTGGATCAGCGAGTGTCGAGAGCCTGTCTCAGGTGACGGATACTGGCTTGAGCCGCTTGGTTTCTGAAGAGCTGGCACAGTCTGATCGCCCTGAACTGACTACCGCCAAGATCATTATTTCTGGTGGTCGTGGTATGGGCGACAAGGCGCATTTTGAAATGCTCGAAACCCTGGCTGATAAACTCGGCGGCGCTGTTGGTGCAACCCGTGCCGCTGTGGACGCTGGCTTTGTTGCCAATGACTATCAGATAGGTCAGACCGGTAAGGTTGTAGCACCTGAACTGTATATTGCAGTGGGCCTTTCCGGTGCCATCCAGCATCTGGCGGGTATGAAAGACTCCAAGGTGATCGTTGCCATCAATAAAGATGAAGACGCGCCGATCTTCCAGGTTGCTGATTATGGTCTGGTAGCTGATCTGTTTGATGCAGTACCAGAGTTGGAAAAAGCGCTCTGATTGTGGACTCATGGGGTGGTGGTATCACTTTTCTGTGACACGCTTTCATCATCCCTGATTCGCTCGACTGCCGCCTTCCCTGGCGGCAGACGGTCACAGCAAAGCGATACCACCACCCCTCTAAACCCTAGTGCTATCTCACGGCGCGAATTTCTATAAAGCCCGCTTTACCCTCGTATTTTTGTGATAGCCCGAAACAGATCAAAATACTCCGGAAAAGTTTTACGGGTACAGCCTGGGTCGTTAATGGTGATGGGTACATCGCCAAAAGCCGCCAGGGAAAAGCACATCGCCATGCGGTGGTCATCGTAGGTGTCGATGGCCGCTGAGGTTAAGCGGGCAGGGGGGATGATTTCGATATAATCTTCCCCTTCAACGACTTCAGCGCCGACTTTACGCAGTTCAGTCGCCATGGCACTCAGGCGATCGGTTTCTTTCACCCGCCAGTTATACACATTGCGAATCGCTGTCGGGCCATCGGCAAACAGCGCGGTGGTGGCGATGGTCATTGCCGCATCCGGTATGGCGTTCAGGTCGATATCTATTCCCTTAAGAGAATTGCCGCGAGTGACTTCTATCCAGGTAGGGCCGTAGTTGACCTTCGCGCCCATCTGAGCCAGTACTTCAGCGAAGGCTTTGTCGCCTTGAACACTATCCGAGCCAACCCCATAAACTCGGACAGTACCACCAGCGATAGCGGCCGCAGCGAGGAAATAGGAGGCGGAAGAGGCGTCTCCTTCAACCATTATTTCACCTGGAGAAAGGTAGGTCTGACCAGCTTTGATAGTAAAACGCTTATAATTCTCATTCTCGACTTTAACGCCGAAAAGTTGCATACTGTGCAGCGTAATATCGATGTAGGGTTTGGAGACCAGTTCCCCTTCAACATCAATGATCAGATCATTTTCTGCCAGGGGTGCAGCCATTAACAAGGCGGTCAGAAACTGGCTGGAGATATTGCCGCGAATGCTCACGCGGCCCCCTCTGAGCCCGTTGGCATGCAGCGTCAGTGGTGGGTAGCCCTCATCCTGTAAATAGGTAACCTCGGCACCGAGTGGGCGCAAGGCATCCACCAGGTCACGAATCGGACGCTCCGACATGCGTGGCTCACCGGTCAGGGTAAAATCACCACGCCCCAGACACAGTGCCGCGCAGAGCGGGCGCATGGCTGTACCGGCATTGCCGAGGAATAATTCAATAGCCTGATCTGTACTAAAGGGCTTGCCCGTACCTTTGACAGTACAGCGGCGGCGGTCGTCAGACAGTTGATAGTCAACACCTAACAGCTTTAGTGCGTTAAGCATGTGCTTAACATCATCGCTGTCCAGCAGGTTGGTGATGTGAGTTTCACCTTCCGCCAGGGCTGCCAGTAACAGCAAACGATTCGACAGGCTTTTTGAGCCCGGAAGTTGTACCTCGCCTTCAGCGTGGCCAAGCGGATTAAGAGTCAGGCTATCCATTATTTTCAGTCTGATTGGTTTCTGGAAAGCGCATAAACTACCATTATTTATTCGATGGGGCGAGATCTTAACCCTAGTGATGCAACCAAAGGAGTAAAAGGTGTCAGAAGGACCTTCCTCAATCTATACCTGGCAGTCAATCTGGCGTGTGGCCTTGACCCATCGCCGTGAATTGATTCTGGCCAACGTGATTGCTGTACTGGCTGCTGTGGCAGCTGTGCCTGTTCCGCTCCTGATGCCGTTACTGGTAGATGAAGTATTGCTGGATCAGCCTGCCAGTATAGTAGCGGCAGTAAACCGTGTGTTTCCTGTGGAGTGGCAGGGCCCGGCCTTGTATATTTTTTCGGTGTTTGCGTTAACAATTTTGTTACGTATTAGCGCCATTTTGCTGAATGTCTGGCAGGCCCGTCAGTTCACCATTATTTCTAAAGACCTGATTTTTCGAATTCGCGCCTCTTTGCTGGGTCATATGCAGCGTATCTCTATGGCTGAATATGAAACACTGGGCAGTGGCCGGGTTGCATCCCATTTCGTCACCGATCTGGATACGGTTGACCGCTTTGTGGGTAGCTCAATCAGTCGTTTGCTGGTCGCGCTTCTGTCGATACTGGGTACGGCGATTATTTTACTGTGGATGCACTGGCAGTTGGCGCTGTTTATTCTGCTTTTGAACCCCTTTGTAATCTGGCTGACCATGTTGATTGGCAAGCGGGTTAAGGATCTTAAAAAGCAGGAAAACCTGTCTTACGAGATATTTCAGGGTGCGTTGACAGAAACCCTGGATGCGATTCAGCAGATACGGGCGAGTAACCGTGAACAGCACTATCTGATGAGACTGGTGAACAGTGCGCGTGATGTCAGGGATCATTCCAGTCGTTTCGAATGGCAGTCGGATGCTGCAAATCGCTTCAGTTTTCTGGTGTTTTTGATAGGTTTTGATCTGTTCCGTTCGGTGGCCATGTTGATGGTGCTGTTTTCTGATCTGTCGGTCGGACAGATGATGGCGGTGTTTGGCTATCTATGGTTCATGATGGGACCCGTACAGGAAATACTCGGTATTCAATATGCCTGGTTTGGTGCCAAAGCGGCATTGGCCCGGGTTAATCGCTTGATTGAGCTTAAAGAGGAGCCCCGCTATCCAGCGCTTGCCGACCCTTTCAAAGCTCAAACCAGTGTCAGTATTGATCTGGAAAATATTCATTTCAGCTATGGCCCTGGTCAGGAAGTGTTACGCGGGATTTCACTGCATATTCCGGCAGGCTCAAAAGTGGCCTTGGTGGGCGCGAGTGGCGGGGGCAAATCAACCTTATTCAGGTGCTGTTGGGGCTCTATCCACCGATCAAGGCGATGTACGTTTTAATGGTGTATCCGTGAGTGAAATCGGCTATCCCCGAGTCAGAGAAAAAGTGGCAACGGTGTTGCAGCAACCCGCGCTATTCAATGGCACAGTACGTGATAATCTGTTGATGGGGCATGATTTTACTGATGAGCAATGCTGGCAGGCGCTCAAGGTAGCTCAGCTTGAAAACTTTGTACGCCAGGAGCTGTCTGATCAGTTGGATACCTTAGTTGGTCGTCAGGGTGTGCGGTTATCCGGTGGGCAGCGGCAGCGATTGGCCATTGCGCGGATGGTGCTTAGTGATCCGGCTGTAGTGATTCTGGATGAAGCTACGTCGGCTCTGGATACAGCTACCGAGTCACGGTTACATCAAGCCATGAAAGCCTTTTTACAAAACCGAACCACCATTATTGTGGCGCATAGGCTCAGTGCTGTGAAGCAGGCGGATAAAGTGTATGTGTTTGAAGATGGTCAAATAGCGGAACAGGGCAGTCATGAGCAGTTGTTGCAACAGCCTGGGCTGTACAGAAAACTTTACGGCACCAGTCAGCAGGCTTGAGTAAGATAAAATATGCTGTCGCTCATGCACCATTCAGTTTAGTCCCTGTAAAATAGTCTATTATTAGCATATTGGGAGCAGTTTATGTTCTTAAAGGAGAATTGTTATGAGTAAAAAATCAGTAGCCTATTTGACGATCCTGCTCAGCGGTGCGGTACTGGTCAGCGGTTGTGCGCAATCTACCTTAACCGGAACCAGTTATAGCCGTGGAGAAGCCCGTCAGGCCCAGTCAGTACAGACAGGTCGTGTAGAGTCGGTGGTGCCAATTATTATTGAAGGGCGTACCGATGGTGTAGTGGGTGCCGGTACAGGTGCTGTTGTGGGTGGCGTGTTGGGTAATCAGATAGGGGGTGGATCAGGTCAACAGATAGCAACTGTGCTGGGTGCCGTGGCTGGTGGTATAGCCGGTCAACGTGTTGAAGAAGCTACCAGTCGCCGTCAGGGTGTTGAGATTACCGTACGTCTGGATAACGGCTCAGCCGTTTCTGTGGTACAGGAAGTGGATCAAAATCAGGTCTTCAGTCCCGGCGATCGTGTCCGCGTTCTGGGACAGGGTAGCACTATGCGGGTAACCTATTAATCTATTGTCTCTGTGTAGGAGCTCGCTCCGCGAGCGAATCGCCTGGAGACCGGGCTCCTAAAGGGTATCAATTCATTAAGGGGATCAATTCATTCGCCCGGAGACCGGGCCCCTACAGGGTGCTTTTGTGGGAGCCCGGTCTCCGGGCGAATAATGCAGGCGAATAAATTCAGCACTTTTTGTGGGAGCCCGCTCTGCGGGCGATAGATCTTACCTGGCGATAAATCTTTCCGAGCGATAAATCACTTATCCGGTGCGTGATAATACAGAAACAAATCCACCAGCAATTCCGGAATCTGTTCGGCCATCTCTTCGCTTAACGCACGATCCTGGCGAATCTCCAGAATTTCTGTGTCATCAAATAGTTCAGATGCCACCATGATCGGCAAGAGCATACCGGCGACAGTTTCCTCATCATCACCGAACCACTCCTCTTCACGCATGAACACGCCTTCCATAAAGGACTGCGCCCAGATGGTCAGTTCAGTGGTGTCTTCATCTTCGTCTTCATCTGTATCCAGGGTCAGCTCACAGGGCAACAGCGTTTCCTGATCGTTATACAGATCGTGGCCGATGGTGTGATTAAGCTTGCGTAGCAGGCCAATAATCTCTGCTTTCTGCGCATCAGACTCCCACTTGGGTTCCGAATCGAACAGCAGATCCAGCCATTCCTGATCAGGTACTTTCACCGGGCTGATATTCACCGCACACAACAGACCGTGCGTTCCAATTAAATCCAAGGCATCCTCAGATACAGCGGATGAAAAAAGAAAAGCTTCTA
Organism: Nitrincola sp. A-D6; assembly: GCF_000764495.1. Lineage (GTDB taxonomy): Bacteria > Pseudomonadota > Gammaproteobacteria > Pseudomonadales > Balneatricaceae > Nitrincola. The sequence continues at coordinate 11,538 of NZ_JRLB01000076.1, read as the reverse complement.
GCTGGTCAAGTTCAGCTTCTGTGATCAAACCTGTGCTGGCTGCAGTCATCTGTATAGTCCCCGTTATCGTATCGCGCTATTCTAACCTGTAAAGCGGCTCAGTTGATACGGTTTCATCTTGCCAATCAGGGTTTCCGCACGGCAATCTGTACCGCCCGACCACTCCGGATAGGTTCCGATGCCAGTAACTCAAAGCCACACATAGTCAACAGATCACACAGATCCTGACTATGGTAGCGGTTGTGCTCCAGAAAATGCTGAAACGTATCCAGCAACCGTGCATCTGACAGAGTCATATCAGTTAATGTAGCACCCTTGAATTCATGTGTCAGATAGCTTTTTAGCGGTTGACGCACCATATCCACCAGAATAAATACTCCGCCCGGTTTCAGCCAGCGATACAGGTTGCGAAACAGGCTGACAGGCTGGTGCAACTCATGAATCAGACGATTGGCCAGTGCCACATCCACACTGTTAGCCGCAAATAGCTCCGGCAGATCCAGATTCAGATCAGCACCTGAATCTGAATGGTATTGGGTAGTGTATCCATGTGATCAAGCATATAGGGCGCACACTCGATACCGGTCAGATTGGCATTCGGGTAATGCTGCTGCAGATCCTTCAGAAACAGCCCCGGTCCACAACCGAGATCGATCAGATGACACTCAGCATCTGAGTTCAGACTGACGTGCTGATTCCAGAATGCCTGAAACAGTGCATCGTGATTACGCTGATGGCTTTCCAGCGTGCGTTTGGCTGCCAGCACGCCGTCGCCACCATGATGACGTTGCAAATAAGCCTGCGTGTTTTCAAGAGTGGACATGCGTTATGATCCTGTATTCGTCATGGCTAATGTAGGTGTCAAGTTTAACGTTTGCAGTCGTCTATTGTTAGTCTAAAGGCCCTGTCGATTTTGTGGAAAAGTTACATTAGACTCGACGAAAAGCACATGGATATAAGGAAGTCAGTGTGAATACTCCGGAGCAACAGCGATATTGGTTAATTGAGCTACTGGCCTGGTGGGAAGGACGGGTGAACACCTCAGACCTGATACGAGAATTCCACATCACTCGTCAGTCGGCCAGCAAGAGTATTAAACTTTACTTGGCCCTTCAGCCCGATAGCCTTATCTACAATACCCACCAAAAAGCTTACCAGCCCACCGAAACCTTCAATCCTCTATACCTGAAAAATGATGTGGCCGAATACCTCGAATGGGCCACCCGCCATACCGGCACGCTAGGCTTGAGTGTGCACCTCCCTTACGACGCTGTTTCACTACCTCCCCGCCATATCCAGCCTGAAATGATGCGCCAACTGGTCCAGGCGATACGTGAACACCGCGCCCTGGAAGTAGACTACGTCTCCCTAACCAACCCCGACCGGGAAGGCCGAATCCTTGTCCCCCACAGCTTTGTAAAAACCGGCCTGCGCTGGCACCTCAGAGCCTGGTGCGAAAAAAGTCAGGAATACCGCGACTTCGTACTCAGTCGCTTTCGCGGTGTGCCTGAACTGGAGCATGTGTCGAATAAAACCGGCGAAGACGACCACGCCTGGCACACTCTGGTAGAGGTGGTTTTTGCGCCTGACCCTAGACTCACACCCGCTCAAAAGGAAGTGTTCGAAATTGACTATCAGATGCAAAACGGTGAGCTGCGCATCACCACCCGAGCCTGCCTGATTCAGTATCTGATCCAGGAAATGCAGGTCGGCATCAAAATGCTGGACCCCGACCCGAAAGCGCAGCAACTGGTGCTGGTCAACAAAGATGACATATCTGAGTGGCTTTTTTAGCGGTTGCGTGGTTGTTGGGGGTGTTTGGGTGGTGGATGTGTAAAGGGAGTTTACTGGTTATTTGGACAGGGGTTGTGGGTGGGGGGTGATCAGATTAGTTTGATTTACAGGGGGTGGTTAATTTGTGAATGAGTCACATCGACTCTTGTGGAGACAGTGATTGAAATGAAAATAAATAGTTTGGGGTACTTCGATTACTGGGGTAAGGTCAGCAAGGAATCTGAGTGCTCCGATCCCGACTTTCATTTGCTTGTTTACCATAGTCTAGACGTGGCGGCTGTTGGTTGGCACCTGCTGAACGAGCAGTCGAGTCTGTGTCAGGATTTGGCAAATTTTATTGGTATCACGGCGTCTGAGCTGAGGTCTATTTTTACTTTCTTACTCATTCTGCACGATATCGGTAAATTCCCAGCCGCATTTCAGAATCTTTATCCTCTTGAAAAATTGAACCTTCCTCCTCTGAAATCGGCAAAGCCGTATGATGGTAAGTTGGCTCGACATGATCGGTTGGGGTGGGGAATTTGGAAACAGGCTTACGATGAGGGGCTGCTTAATCTTAACCTTCTTACTAATAGTGAAATTAATACTCGAATTTTGAATAAAACCCTGGAAGCTTTATTGGATTGTAGCTGGGGACATCATGGTAAGCCGATCTTGCATGGTAGAACCATTGACCTTGAAGACTATTGGGTTGAAAAGAATGTCCATGATGCCGTTTTATTTATTCAGGATGCCAGTCAGCTTGTTGAGTTAAATTGGCCATCACAGCTATTTGAAAAAGAAACGCTTTCTCGGCTGAAACAGGTGAGTTGGCACTTGGCTGGGCTTGCCGTGCTATGCGACTGGTTAGGCTCCAATACCAGCTATTTTCCCTATTGCTCTGATAAAAAAACACTCTCGTCGTATTGGCCTGAAGCCCTTCAAAAAGCACAAACGGCAATACAGCAGACGGATCTTTTTAATACCTATGCCGTGCAGCCCTTTTCAAGTTTTGAGCAGCAATTTAGCTACTCGCCTACCCCTTTGCAGCGCTGGTCTGCGAGTGTGGAGATCGAGTCGGGACCGCAGTTGTTTATCCTTGAAGATGTAACGGGGGCTGGTAAAACCGAAGCGGCACTTTGTTTGACTCAGCGTCTGATGTCGGAAGGGCTGGCCGATGGTTTTTACTTTGGTCTTCCGTCTATGGCGACCTCCAATGCGATGTTTGAGCGTATCAGCCAACATTATCTGACGATGTTTCAGCAACGTAAGCCCAGCCTAGTGCTTGCGCATGGTGCAAGAGATATGCATCAGCATTTTCGTGAGATGGTCATCGCAGAAACCAGGCCAGATGTTGATTATCAGAGTGCTGAGTCCAGCGCTACAGCTTCGTGTAACCAATGGTTTGCGGATTCCCGTAAGAAAGCCTTATTGGCACCTGTTGGAGTCGGTACGGTGGATCAGGCATTGCTGGCTGTTCTGCCACGTCGTCACCAGGCTTTGCGAATGATTGGTTTGCACAGGAAAGTCCTGATTTTTGATGAGGTGCATGCGGCGGATGAGTTCATGTTGGAGCTTTTGTACGATCTTCTGGCACTTCATGTGCGCCAAGGAGGCTGTGCCATTCTATTGACAGCAACCCTGCCAATTCGTCAGCGTCAGCGGTTATGTAATCGTTGGTTACAAACATTGGGTTGGGAGCAGAGTGAAACGGAGTACGAAACAGGTTTTCCTCTGGCTACGCAAGTCAGTATGAGTGGGGTAAAGCAGCAAGTAGTTGCTTCACGCCCCGAGGTGAGTAGATCGCTTGAGGTGCAGTTTCTATCGTCTGTTGAAGGTTGTCTGGATGTTATTCAGAAAGCCCTGGCGTCTGATCAATGCGTGGTGTGGATTTGTAACTCTGTCTCTGATGCACTTGAAGCTTACCAACAGGTCTTGGCTGTTGTTCCTGAACCAGAGCGCTGTTTGTTGTTCCATAGTCGTTTTACCTTACTAGACCGGCAGCGTATTGAAAATGACGTGCTGGACTGTCTTGGGAAAAAATCCAGTCCCGCTCAGCGGCGAGGGAGGGTCGTGGTCTCAACTCAGGTATTTCAGGAATCTTTAGATGCCGATGCTGACGTGATGCTGTCAGACATTTGTCCGATAGATGATCTGATTCAGCGTGCGGGGCGTCTGCATCGTCATACACGAACACGTGATGGGCAATATCAGCCGAACATGACAGATCAGCGTGATGCGCCTGTGCTGTATGTTCACGCACCCGAGTGGTCGGAAACTCCGAGCGAGAATTGGCTGAAGAGTGGGTTTCGGAATACGCAAGCTGTTTATCGATCACCGGGAAGGCTCTGGTTGGGTATGCAAGCGCTGCGTGAGGCTGGTGCCATCCGTATGCCAAGTGAGGCTAGAGTGTTGATTGAGGCGGTATATGGCGATGAGGCCTACGACAATATTCCGACCGCTCTCCAGCAGTTAGAAGACTTACATCAGGGCGATATCAATCGTAAAACCAATAAAGCCTCACAGCAGTTAATTGATTGGGGGCAGGGTTATGGCGCATCGAGAACAGCACAATGGTTTGATGATGACACTGACATTAGCACCCGCTTCAGTGATATTGAAACAGTCGAGGTGTTGGTGCTTAAACGTGGTGTGGATGGTGGCGTAGTGTTCTGGGCTGAAGTTTATCCGTATCCGCTGGCCATGAGTGTTCTTAAATTGCCGAAGCATCATGCTGATAAGTTGCAGCTGTTAGAAGCAGTGGACCCTGAGTCTGCTGAAGCATTTAGGCTGTGCTATCGGCAGTCTAAATACTATCGTTTGTGGCTGGCTGAGGATGATCCCCAGTACACCTATAGTGCTGATATTGGGTTTGCATAAAAGTCCCCGCTGGTGCGGGGAACGGTCGTTTCTACTAACGGATCTTGGAGATCATTAGGGTTAATCTCCGCTAGAAGGCGAAGAACAAGGCCTAGCATAGTGGTGAAGCGTCTTATCGGCAACCGTGCTCGTTAGTAGTTCAATAGAGAACTACTAAATGTAGCCTTGATAGTATATTTCAGGTCTAGGAGACCATTACTTGTTTTTTATTGAATTGGTTAATAAATAACCATATGATGATGTTGTGGTTTTATGGTGAAGCGTAAATGAGGCGTCTTCACCCCAAGTGCGCTCTCGTGTGACAACGTTGATATTACTTGGTTGAGCCACAGCTTGTAAATAAGTCAGATGAAAGTCTTCACTGTTGTTAAATTAATTTCAGTGAGTGCTCAATTTAAAGAGGATATCGCCATGAGTAGATATATTGTTAACCGTAATGCGCAAGCTAACGGTGATCACGAAGTACATAACGCAACCACAGGCTGTTCTTTTATGCCTAGCCCTGCGAATCAAGTTGATCTTGGTTCTCATGTGTCATGCCAATTGGCTGTTGCTGAAGCAAAACGTAGGTGGCCAGGTCAACGTATCAATGGTTGTTACCATTGCGCTAAAGCATGTCATACGAGTTAGTAGCTTAAAATCTGGCAAACTATTGGATGCCAGACAGTTCGGTCTTAAGGCTTGGCCTATTAAGGTTCCTAAGTCTAAATAAACCAACTGGCGGGAAAAAATCCCCGCCAGTTCTTCTGTACAGGAGGACAGATGAATCTACTTTTCGACGCTTGGTTGCCCGTTCGCTATAGCGATGGTAGCCGCAGCATAGTCTCTTTCGACAAGCTGAGAGATTCCGATATTCTCGACTTTGATTTTCCTCGTGCAGACTTCCAAGGAGCCGCTTATCAGTTTGCTATTGGCGTTCTGCAATCTCTAGTGGCACCAGAAGATGAGGATGCTTGGGGTGACTATTATGATCAGCCCCGACATCCGAAGAACTGCTTACTCAGTTGGAGAAAGCTCGCCATGCTTTTAATATGCTCACCGATGCGCCAGATGCTCCATTGTTTATGCAGGATTTCGATCTTTTAGCCGAGGTGGAAGCTTCTCCACTCTCCGGGCTGCTGATTGAAGCACCCGGTGGAAATACGCTCAAACATAACACGGATCACTTTATCAAACGTGGCCTCTGCGATAGGGCGTCATTGCCGATGGCGGCCATTGCCTTATTCACTCTTCAGATCAATGCACCCGCAGGTGGACAGGGGCACCGTACCGGGCTCAGAGGTGGTGGCCCACTGACCACTCTGGTTTTGCCTGATGATGCATCTGCCAGTTTGTGGCAAAAACTCTGGTTGAATGTTCTGAGCCGTGAGTTGTTTACCTATGACGATCCTGATTTGCATAGTGCGTCCGTGTTTCCTTGGTTAGCACCGACACGTCAAAGTAAGGGAAGTGGAACAGAGGTCTATGCCAAGGATGTCCATCCGTTACATCTGTACTGGGCGATGCCTCGGCGTATTCGTTTGGTTATAGAGCGAGGTGAGGCTGTATGTGACCTTTGTGGTTTGCCCTGCGATGTGTTTGTACGTGAATATCGCACTCAGAACTATGGTTACAACTATAGCGGTGAGTGGTGGCATCCTTTGACTCACTATCGCAAAAATCCGAAAAAGCCGGATGAAGATAATCTTTCCACCAAAGGGCAGCCTGGCGGTATCACCTATAAACAATGGCACAGCCTGAGCTTTTTGGATCCGGTTGAAGGTAATATCCCGGCCAGAGTTGTATCTGTCTATGGAGAAGGTCGGTATGACTTGATACAGGGGCCACAGTATCAGCGTCTATGGTCCTTCGGTTATGACATGGACAATATGAAAGCACGTGGTTGGTACTCTACCGAATTGCCTTTATTTGTCCTGCCCCCGCGTAAGCGAGATCAATTACTCAAGCATATTAAAACAGCGCAACAACTTGCCTCAGAGTCTCTTTGGATCTGTCGGACAGAAATAAAGACAGCTTGGTTTGAAAAGCCAGGCGATGCTAAGGGCGATTTCAGTTTTATCGATCTGCAATTCTGGCAGCGCACCGAAAGAGCGTTCTTTGAGACCATGAGTGTGCTGCTAACCGCTGAAGATTCCGCTGCCCCCTTAGCACCCGAACAAGCACAGCGCTGGCTGCTAGCCTTGCGTGGTACAGCGCTTGATCTGTTTGATCAGTTGGTGTTGTCCGCTGCCGATGATCATAAGCATATGCCCCGTTTTATCAAGGCCAGACGTGCGCTAACAGGATGGTTTTTCAAAGGCAAGCCGGTTGTTGCGTACAGGCAGCAGTATCAGATCGAGACAGATTTTGAAACTCAAACAGTGCAGTAGGCTTGAATATGAGTAGCACTACTGAAAAGAAAGAGCGTCGGGAAAAAGCGCTATCGGTTGTGGAACGCTGGTGGATGCAGATGGCACTTTCCCAAGAGGAACTCAAAGCAAAAAATCTGCGGAAAGCGCCGACACGTTATCGTGCTGAGCTTAAACGTTGTGAAAATGCCGATGCGGCTATGTTGACCGAAGCGTTTCGCGATTTGTGGCTGCACCTGCCGGAAGAAATTAGTCAGGAAAAGCAGTACAACATCCAGGCCTATGCCACTATCGCAGCTGTCCTGTCTCATATCACCAAGTCTGATACAAAGCGTTTCGCTGCAAGCCTTGGCAGCATCGACACCAAAACAGATAAGCCTGTTGTCAGTGAACTCAGGTTGCAACAACTCCAAGGCGCAAAAGGCCCCGATGTTTTTTTTCGACGACTACACCGACTGGTCAAGCAGCTTAAGGGAGTTGCTAATCCTCGTGAATTGGCCAGCGATATTCTGGACTGGTTTGATGAGCACTATGGTCACGCGACGACACGCCGAGCGGATAAACGCGTCGCAGTGCGCTGGGCGCTAGATTACTTTGGGGCACAGTCTCGCAAAGCTTCACAATCAACTGCAGATTAATCTACTGATCTATTAAGGAAAATATCATGAGTAAATTTATTCAGCTTCACCTTTTGACCTTTTTCCCGCCATCAAACTTGAACCGGGATGATCTAGGACGTCCAAAAACAGCGCGTATGGGTGGCGCGGAGCGTCTTCGTATCAGTTCACAGAGTTTGAAGCGTAACTGGCGTTGTTCTGACCTGTTTGAGTCATCTATGGCAGGGCATATTGGTATCAGAACCAAGCGCTTTGGTTTGGAGTTGTATCACTACCTGCTTGAAAAAGGGGTGGATGAGAAAAAAGCAAAACAATGGTGTGAAGCGATAGCAAAACAATTTGGAAAAATGAAAAAAGATTCGTTAGAGATTGAACAGCTGTCGCATATTAGCCCTGATGAACAACAGGCTGCTTATCAACTGCTGGATCAACTGATAACAGAAGATCGGGCGCCTGATGAGAAAGAGTTGGGGTTACTCACGAGCCGCACTAAGGCTGTGGATATTGCATTGTTTGGTCGTATGCTGGCGTCCAGTCCAGAGTTTAATATTGAAGCGGCTTGTCAGGTTGCACATGCGATCAGCGTGCATGGAGTTACTGTCGAAGATGATTATTTTACGGCTGTGGATGATCTGAATGATGGCATGGAGGACAGGGGAGCATCACATATCGGCGAGTCTGGTTTCGCTGCCGCACTTTTTTATAGTTATATCTGTATTGATAAAGAACTGCTTATCGAAAATCTGGATGGTGATGTAGAACTGGCCAATAAAGCAATAGCCGCGCTTGCCGAAGCCGCTGTCAAAGTTCCACCCAAAGGAAAGCAAAACTCTTTTGCATCCAGAGCCTATGCCAGCTATGTATTGGCTGAAAAAGGCAGTCAGCAACCTCGCTCTTTATCCGTCGCTTTCCTGAAGCCCATTAGAGGCGAAGATCAGGCTGCCGAAGCGATTCAGAGACTGGAAGCGCAGTTGAATAATTTTGACCAGGTCTATGGTGCCTGTTCTGATCATCGCTGCAGCATGAACGCAACGACAGGCGAAGGAAGTTTTCAGGCACTGCAGACGTTTATCACCGACTGAGGAGTTAAGTGATGCAATATCTTGTATTCAGACTCTATGGGCCTATGGCCAGTTGGGGTGAGGCGGCTGTCGGAGGTGATCGGCCAACGGCACAGTATCCCGGACGCGCGGCTATTCTGGGTTTGCTTGCGGCAGCTATGGGAATAAAGCGAGACGAGCAGGATCAACTTTCCAGGTTGGCAAGTTCAGTTCAGATAGCGGTCAAACAGTACAGTGCGGGTGTATTGATGAGGGATTATCATACGGCCCAGGTACCCTCTCATGATAAGAAAATTCAACACAGGCATCGGAAAAGTGAATTGAGCGTACATGAAAGTAAACTCAATACCGTGCTCTCCAGTCGTGATTATCGTTGTGATGGTGTTTGGGTGGTTGCCATATCATCGGCCCTTGGCCATGAAATGGATTTGCAATCCTTATCTGACTCTTTAGAAAAACCAAAATTTACCCTTTATTTGGGCCGGAAATCCTGCCCACTGGCGGCACCCTTGATGCCACAGTTGATCGAAACAGACTCTTTGCAGAATGCACTTGATCTGGAGTTCCCTTCTTTACTGAATTCGCCTCAAGATGATCAATCTTGGCTGCATCTAGCACGTCAGCAGCATTATTACTGGCAAGGAGATAAAAAGCAGATACATCCACCTTCAAAGTCGGTGGTTCGAACCCTGCAACGTTGGGATGAACCGGGTAACCGTATGAAGTGGCAGTTCAATAGTCGTGATGAGCATCAAATCACCATTAACAAGGAGTGAGTGAATGTATCTGTCCAGAGTCCGTTTTTTACCAACCTCATCAGCCAGAGCTGCACTACTGAAGATTCAGCAACAAGGTAGCTATGCCAGTCATCAACTCCTCTGGCGGCTATTTACAGATCAGAGTGAGCGCAATTTTTTGTTTCGGGAGGAACAGAGCAAGGGGTTTAATGGCCCCAAGGGGCTACCTGAGTTTTTAGTGCTCTCAGAAATAGAACCAATCTGCCAAGAACAGCTGTTCCAGATTGAGAGTAAGCTATTTAAACCTCAGCTCAGTTCGGGTGATCGCCTTGGGTTTCGTTTAAGGGCAAATCCGACAATCGCGCTGAAGTCGAAAGTCCCAGACCAAAAACGGGGAGGGCGGCATGATGTGTTGATGCATGCTAAAACTCAGGCCAAACTTGATGGCGAAAAGAATCCTGCTGCAATTCAGCAGCGAATGGAGCGTGCAGCTATTGATTGGCTTACGGCGCCAGCCCGACTGGAACGTTTGGGAATTGACTTTGATATTGAACCTAATTTCTGTGGGTACAGTCAGCAGCGTACCTATAAGAAAACAGAGCGCCAGCCCATCAGCTACTCCAGTGTGGACTATGAGGGAATATTGACGATAAGGGATCCAGAAATCTTCCTGTCTCAACTGACAGCAGGAATTGGTCGGGCTAAGTCATTCGGGTGTGGGCTTATGCTAATCCGCCGAGTTTAACAATTATAGGGAGGGCGAGGGAATGTCATTTATACCCCTAAAGCCCATACCGCTGAAAGATCGAAATTCGATGATTTTTATTGGTATGGGGCGCATCGATGTAAAAGATGGTGCCTTTGTTGTGATTGATGAGGTGAAGGGTGAGCGGATGCATATTCCGGTTGGCTCACTTGCTTGTTTGATGCTGGAACCGGGAACTCGTATTTCTCATGCCGCGATGAAGCTGGCGGCTGAAGTGGGCACCTTGATCACTTGGGTTGGCGATGGAGGTGTTCGCTTTTACTCAGCTGGCCAGCCAGGTGGTGCACGATCAGACAAATTGCTTTATCAGGCAAAACTCGCTCTTGATGAACAACTTCGACTGAAAGTTGTGAGGAAAATGTTTGAGCTTCGCTTTGGTGAAGAGGCGCCCAAGCGACGTAGTGTTGATCAACTCCGTGGTCTTGAGGGAGCGAGGGTTCGTCAGACTTATCAGAAGTTTGCTCAGCAGTATGGGGTGCGATGGAGTGGTCGTAGCTACGATCCTAAAAACTGGGATGCAGGAGATACCATCAATCAGTGCATTAGTGCTGCAACAGCCTGTTTGTACGGCATTACAGAAGCGGCTGTTCTAGCCGCAGGATATGCGCCTGCAATTGGGTTTGTCCATACAGGTAAGCCCCTCAGTTTTGTTTACGATATCGCCGATATCATTAAATTCGAAACCGTCATCCCTCTCGCTTTTCGTATTGCTGCCAAGTCTCCAGTGGCACCAGAACGCGAGATACGTATCGCATGCCGTGAAATTTTCCGTACAGATAAAACCTTGAAGCGATTAATACCAATGATTGAAGAGGTGCTGGCTGCCGGAGACATCACCCCTCCGGAGCCCTATCCAGATGCACAACCTCCAGCACTACCTGAGCCGCATCAATCGGTGATGCTGGTCATAGGAGTGGTTGAACATGAGTATGTGCATGATCGTGACCGAAGCGATACCCCCTAGGTTGAGAGGCCGTTTAGCAATATGGCTGCTGGAAGTCAGAGCAGGCGTCTATGTTGGTGATGTGAGTAAACGAGTCAGAGAAATGCTATGGGAACAGGTATCAGCATGGCTGAAGATGGTAATGCTGTAATGGCCTGGGCAACCAACACAGAGTCTGGCTTTGACTTTATTACCTATGGTCAGAATAGACGTGAACCTGTTGATTTTGATGGTTTAAGACTGGTCACGTTTTTACCACTTGAAAATGAAAGTTAGGGCTTGATAACGCTCTTTAACAATGTGGAATATTTGGTAGAAAAATGTAGGTGCTTTTTTCTACTGTAAATCAATTATATACTTTTAGTCTGTTCCCCGTAGGCACGGGGATTAACCGGAATGTCAGCTGGGCTTCA
>NZ_JRLB01000075.1 GCF_000764495.1 Nitrincola sp. A-D6 | reverse complement strand
CACCACCCCAGCATGGCACCACCCCAGCGTGCCCCCTTTACCGCATTGCCGTTTTCATATTGGTGAAAATAATCGCTTCTGTAAGATGCGGGGTGTTGATTTGCAGGAGTTGTTCTTTGATCGCTGGGGTCGTGACAACCTTTGGGCGAATTTTATGCTGCAACAGACGTTCCACCATTTCGTCCAGCGCAAAAATTGCAGTTAAATCCATAAAATCGACCTTAAGGCAGTCAATGATGATGTCCTCAGTATCTATAACCTTATCGACGGTTTCGATACGGTCAAGCATATGGCTGACTGATCCAAAGAATAGCGGACCTTTAACATGCACCACGCGGACACCCGGGCCCACTTTTTCAACATCATGGGAATGATGCCCGTTGTGGTCATCAAAGCTGATATCAGCCTCCCTGGCTACCCGCCGCGTCAGCATGCCCATCGCCAGAACCACACCAACGCCGACCGCCATAACCAGATCAACAAGTACCGTCAGCGCGAAGACTGCCATCATAATTAATATTTCTGACCGGGGTGCGGTTTTCAGTCGTTTCAGCATGCGGTAATCAAGAATATCAAAACCAACCTTGATTAATATACCAGCCAGGACGGCCAGTGGAATTTGTGATGCCAGCGGTGCAAGCCCCATTAACAGTGTCAGCAGGAAAAGGGAGTGGATGATACCACTGAGCCGGGTAGTACCGCCTGAGTTCACGTTTATTACGGTTCTCATGGTTGCCCCGGCTCCTGGCAGTCCACCTATAAAAGCACAGAGTGTATTGCCAAGGCCCTGGCCGATCAGTTCGCGATTAGGGCGGGTGTGGGTATGGGTAATGGAGTCTGCCACCAGTGATGTCAGCAGGCTATCAATACTGCCAAGCAGTGCCAGTGTAGCACCCAGTGTCACGATGACACTCCACTGCTCCAGCGTGAATCTGGGTAACTTCAGTTCAGGTAAGCCTGTAGGTATATGGCCAATTTCAGCAACACTAAACCCGGAAAAATAACTCAGCAGAGTGCAAAAAATCAGTGCAATGAGTGGCGAAGGTACGAAGCGACTGAGTTTTATTGGGGTCAGAAAAACGATACCGAGTGTTAATAGCCCTAAGCTCAGTGCTTCAATATTGATGCTGCTGAGGGTATTGGTTAGTTGACTAAGGGCGATCAAGGGTGAAGATGATGCGGGAGCGCCCAGAAGTGGAGCCAGCTGCAGGATAATGATGATCACACCAATGCCGCTCATAAAACCTGATATCACCGGGTAGGGAATAAAGTGCACCAGTCCGCCGGTACGCAACAGACCCAGAACCATTTGCAGCAGGCCTCCTACCAGCACTACAGCCAGTGCCATCTCGAAACTGCCACCAAATGCGGCGATAGCTGATGCAAAAACTACTGTCATCGGACCGGTGGGGCCGGAAATCTGTACGCGTGTTCCCCCGAATATGGCCGCCACCAATCCCAGGGCTATAGCACCATAGAGGCCAGCAGCCGCACCCGCACCTGATGCAACACCAAACGCCAGCGCCAGAGGAAGGGCTACTACGCCCGCCGTAATGCCACCAAAAAGGTCACCTTTTAAAGAAGGGAGAGTAAACGATACATAGAATCTGTTCCGGGTTCAGCCTGAGTTTGTCACTTTGCACCGCTTTTTGGCGCTTTGCAATCAACATGTGACTGTAAGGCTTATCAGTGTGGATGCAATTGCTGATCAGGTGGAAAAACCAGGCCAGCATGGATCGTGGACGCTAAGCAATATCTGCTCCAAGTGCGACATTATGCCTCAATTCAAGCCAGTAGGTTTCCACTACAATCGGTCTCGTTTCAAATTTTAGCCCTTTCGCAGCACCACTTCAGCGGCCTTTAACCCCCTTCAGGTCGACAGATGTCGCAGGTGTAGATATAGATCAGGGAATAAGTAGGAGCCAAAATGAATCGTACAACCCAATATTCGCGAATTAAGCCAAGGCAATTAGTTGTTGCTGTTGCTGTCGCCTCGATTAGCCAGCTAGTCAACGCTGAACAGGTCCAGATGGCTACTGTTTTGGTCGTGGAAAAGCCTGTACCAGCTGCACTGGATAATTCCATGCAGCAACCTCCATCCGTCATTGAAATGCTTCGTGCCGCTACCAACGACAGTGCCAGTTTGCTGCGCGATATCCCCGGCGTCAGTCTTTACGCTGCGGGTGGCGTGTCTAGCCTGCCAGCGATTCATGGATTGGCTGATGACCGCCTGCGTATTAAAGTCGATGGTATGGACCTGATTGCAGCATGTCCCAACCATATGAACCCGCCACTGTCCTATGTTGAGCCCAGCAATATCGGACTGCTTAAGGTCTATGCCGGTATTACTCCGGTTAGTGTCGGTGGTGACAGCATTGGCGGTACCATTGTTGCGGAAAGACCTGCACCGGAATTTGCTCTTTCAGGTGAAGGGAGTATTTCCAAAGCTGAAGTGGGTACTTTCTATCGCAGCAACAACAATGCCTTTGGAGGCAACCTGAATGCCACTTATGCTACTGATAATCTCAGTATCAACTACAGTGGCTCATGGAGTCAGGCCGACAACTACACAGCGGGCGGCAACTTCAGGGATTACGTTGACACGGGTCGTCCTGGCCATACACTGGATCTGGATGAGGTGGGGTCTACTGCGTACGAAACCCGGAATCATGCGCTGGGAATCGCCTTCAGGTCTGGTGATAACCTGTTCCAAACCCGATTAAGCTATCAGGATATGCCAGAGCAGCTTTATCCCAACCAGCGTATGGACCTGCTGGAAAATACCCAAAAACTGGCCAATTTTGCCTGGACTCGCGAATTCGATTGGGGGGTGATGGAAGCACGCGCTTATCATGAAAGTGTCGATCACTTTATGGACTTCGGCGATGACAAACGTTTCTGGTATGGTGCACTGTCTAACCCGGATGGACGGGCCTGCAGTCCGATAGGTTTTATGGCTCTGGGTCAGCCGACCTGCGCTGCGGGTATGCCAATGTATTCTGAAAGCGAGAATACCGGCCTGAGTCTGAAAGCCGATATCAATCTGAATCCCGATCAACTACTGCGCGTCGGTGCCGACCTGCAACGTTACCGTCTGGACGATTACTGGACTGCATCGGGTGGTGGTATGGGGCCGGATATTTTCCAGAATATCCATAATGGTCAGCGTGACCGTTCGGCCGTGTTTGCTGAAGTGGAATCCAGCCATAATGAACGCTGGACTACCCTGTTAGGCGCACGTTATGAACGTGTAAATATGGATGCCGACGAGGTACAGGGTTACAGCATGATGGCTAATCAGGGAGTTGAATCGGCAGCGTTTAACGCCAAGAGTCGCGATCAGACTGATGATAATTTGGATCTGACTGCTCTGGCACGCTACCAGTTCAGCGACACGCTGGATATTGAGGTGGGATTGGCCCGCAAGGTCCGCTCCCCCAATCTGTATGAACGTTATACCTGGTCCAGTTGGGCCATGGCAGCGACCATGAACAACTTTGTTGGTGATGGCAACGGCTATGTGGGTGACGTTAATTTGAAGCCAGAAACGGCCTATACTGCTTCGGCGACATTCGACTGGCATGCCAGTGACCGCCGTTGGAACATTGCGGCCACGCCGTTCTTCACTCACGTGGATGATTATATCGATGCCGTTGCTTTGCCTGCCTGGGGCAGCGACCAATTCAATGTGCTGCAGTATGCCAATCAGTCAGCTCGCCTGTACGGTATCGACCTGTCTATGCAAATGCCGCTGGCATCTAATGATTGGGGACGCTGGGGACTTAAAGGTGTGATCAACTACACCCAGGGTGAGAACCGTGATAGCGGTGATGAGCTGTACAACATTATGCCGCTGAACGGACGCTTCACGCTAAACCATCAACATGGAGGCTGGGACAATGCGCTTGAGTGGGTTGTTGTGGATGATAAAAATGAAGGTTCTGATGTGCGCAATGAAATTGCCACCTCTGGCTATAGCCTGATCAACCTGCGTTCCAGTCATAGCTGGAAACAGGTACGCCTGGATTTCGGTGTCGAGAATCTGTTTGATCGCTACTATACCCTGCCAACTGGCGGTGCATACACCGGTCAGGGCCGAACCATGTCCATGAACGGCGTACCCTGGGGTATCGCTGTACCGGGCATGGGCCGTTCCGCTTATGTCGGTGTGAAAGTGACGTTCTGATCAGCGCTGTTGATAACCGGTATTGGTGATCAGACTGGATGAACGACTCCATGTTCTGGTCTGATCACTAAAGTTAAAGGTGATGGGCAGCACACCCCCTGCAGGTTCCATAAGGCATACCCTGTAAGCTGTCCATTCACCGCTGTTATCCAACTGAAAAGTTTCCGGTCCCTGGAGTACTAAACCGTCCTGACCGCTGACGCTGACATGCATCTGCGTCAATGTTGGATCGAAACTGTCTGCTTTGATCTGATAAAAATTACACACTGATCCATCTGAAAACTCCCGGAACAGACTGTCACGGTCACGACGGATTTCGACTACCAGATCTTTTTTATTCACCAGTGCATAACCTGTAGAGCTGAAGGCAATCAATGTCACTGCAACGTAACCTAGCAGGCGGGGACGCCAAAAACGCGGCGGTTGTTGTGAATGTTGCTGTTGAGCCGCAGCGAAACTGATCAGTCCGGTTGGACGATGGGTTTTCAACATCACCTGGTCGCAGGCATCGATACAGGCAGCACAATCGATACAGGCGGCCTGCAGCCCATCGCGTATGTCTATGCCGGTTGGGCAGACCTGAACGCAGATATTGCAGTCTACACAATCTCCCGTAGTACCCTTTTCCAGCTTTGTTGCACTGTAGGGTTTTATCGCTCCCCTGGGTTCTCCACGTTCTGCGTTGTAGCTGACCTTAAGCGATTGATCATCCATCATCACAGCTTGAAAGCGTGAGTAGGGGCAGGCATGTAAGCAGATTTTCTCTCGTATGAGTCCGGCATTGATATACGTCAGCAGTGTCATGCAGACTAACCAGCCAACCAGGGTGGTGGATGCCTCTGCACTGGCCAGTTGAGCGACAAGGTTTCGGATAGGCATAAAATAGCCGGTGAAGGTGATTGTGGTGAGCAGTGCAACAGTCATCCACAAGGTATGTTTGACTATGCGTCGGGCGAGTTTGGCTCGCGTGAGTGGCATCTGCTCCTGACGCTGGCGCAAAGCCGCGCGTCCTTCTGTCCATTGTTCAATGCGGATAAAGATCCAGGTCCAGATGGTTTGTGGGCAAGCAAAGCCACACCAGACCCGTCCCCAGACCATGGATACAAAAAATAACAGACTGGCCCCTGTAATCATCAACCCTGTCAGGATGTGCAGGTCGTACCAGGAAAGGTGTGTACCGAATAGCAGGATGCGTCGCTGCGGAAAATCAAACAGTAACCAGGGTGTGCCATTGGACTGCATCCATACCAGTCCGAAAAACAGCGCCAATAATGGCCAGCTGATCAGGCGTCTGAGATTCTGAAAGCGTCCCTCAGTGAGGCGTACATGGATTTTTCGGCCTTCAAGCCCGTGGGAATCGGTGATTGGGCGAAGTGGAATTTGAGCAGATGGTGACTGGTGCATGATCGTTAGGCCCTCTTAATTTACTCCAGGCAGTGTAAGGAGCCTGTATAAATAAGGACAGGTACAAAAAAATAATAAATAATAGGTACAGATGTGCAGTCTATTGAGGTGATTATGAAGCAGGATTATGCCTACCTGAAGTTGGAGGCCTGGCTTTACTCCCAAATACAAACAGGCCGTTGGCGAGTGGGTGAACGGTTACCCTCGGTGCGACAGCTGTGCCAGGAAAAGCAATTGTCTAAAGCGACAGTGCTGCATGCCTTTCAGCGTCTGGAAGCCCAGGGGCGTATAGAGGCGCGACCCCGATCAGGCTACTTTGTCTGTGAGTGGCCGGGTTTGGCATTGGATCAGCCTGTAGTGGAATCGACGGCTATTCCCGGCCCTGTACCGGTTAACAGTAGTGAGTTGCTGACTGACATTATGTTGCAGGGGGCCGCCTTTGATCTGTTGCCAGGCGGTCAATCCGCACAGATTTCAGCCGGTCTGATGTTGTTGAACCGCTCGATTGGACGTGCGCTGCGCCAGTCACGAGGCAAAGCACATCAGCGCTATGAGGAGCCGGCAGGTTATCTGCCGTTGCGTCAGACACTGGCACAACGTTATCAGCGAGATGCCTGTCAGGTTAGCGCCGATGAGTTTTGTATCACCAGTGGTTGCCAGAATGCACTGTTTCTGGCATTAAAAACCTGTTGCCGACCCGGTGATCTGGTGGCCGTAGAAAATCCTGGTTTTTATGGTGTGATTCAGTTACTGGAACAGCTACAGCTCAAGGCGGTGCAAATACCCGTTAATATGCAAACCGGCATGGATCTGAATGCCTGGAGCGCGCACTGCAGCATTGGCCCATTCGGGCCTGTGTCGTAACACCCTGCTTTGCTACACCGGGGGATCATTAATGCCAGAAGCGCATCAGCGGCGCTTACTCGATTTGGCTAATAAGCATGAAATTACGTTGATAGAAGATGATATCTATCGTGAACTGAGTTTCACCGGGCGCTTATCGCCTTTGAAAGCACTGGATGAGCAGGATCGGGTGATTCTCTGTGGTTCCTATTCCAAAGCCCTGTCTCGTGATCTGCGTTTGGGATGGGTGCTAAGCAAACGCTGGCATAAGCAAATTGTCTACCTGCAGTTAATAACACAACTGGCGAATAGCCATTTCGTGCAGCAAGGTCTAAATGATTATTTGATTTCGGGTGATTACGACCGTTATTTGCGACAATCCATCAGTGTGCTTTATCGCCAGTCACAAGACTGGATACAGGCGTTGCGAACCCGCTGGCCGGATAGCATAGAGTTTGATCTGCCACAGGGAGGGCTATGTCTCTGGGTGGAGTGGCAACAGCCGATCGATACGCTGGCCCTTTATCCTCTGGCCCAGCAACAGGGCGTGGCTATTACCCCCGGCCCGTTATTTTCTGTTAGCGGTGATTTTCGTCAGGCACTACGTTTGAGCTTCGCACCAGCCTGCAGTTCACAACATCAGTCAGCACTGGATCGTTTACAGCGATTAATGCAGGAACATCAGGTTAAAGGGGCTGATACAGACAGTCTCGGGCGGCGGCTTCCCAGTGGTCGGGAACAACAAATAATCGGCGTGTTTCCTGCTGGGTGTGAGGATCAATAACGGCAACTTGCAGGGGGCGCTCCAGGGGGGAGGCCAGTTGATGGGTAAGCTGATCGAAAGCATGGCTGTCGTGGTTTTCGGATATAGCTGCAAACCATTGTCGACGCTGCAGACAAAGAAAATTGGCGTGGGTGTTCAGTTGGCCAAGTTGAGCCTGTGCCAACCAGGCGGGTTGACCCTCCGCGGCGATGGCCAGGGGTTGAAACAGGCGCCCACGAAACACCGCTTGAGCCTGATCAACGTGCAGGTGTTTTGCGGCAAGCTGCGTTTGAGCCACCTCACTGCTTGATAGTGGCAGTTGATGGTTACAGGTGTGCTGATATTTACGTAACAGCCGGTCTTTCAAGCCAGGACCTATATAGCAGGCCAGATTGATCTCTGAAGGCTGTTGCGGAACGGCAAGATAAAACTTAACTGCCAGTTCAAGGTGAAGTACCTCATGGCTGTACCGATGGCGGATCAGCAGATCCAGCTCGCCCAGTGTACGCTTGTCCGGACTGCGTATTTGCAGATTATGTTCCAGCAGGTCATAGTCCGGGTGCTGCTTTAAGTAAAAATGCCACAGTCGTTCGAAATACTGACCCAGTCTGGTGGGATTGGGGTTGCCGGGTTGTGTTGCAGGTGTTGCAGAAGTGGAGCAGGTTGCTGGTCCAGTTGCTGAAGCAGAGCGCTAAACCAGTCACTGGTGTCCTGCCATTGGCAGAACTCAGGTGCATTAAACAATGTAGGCCCATTAATGGCCCAGCACAGGTCTCTGACGCTTGGATGGTGCAGAGACAGACTCATCGTATTTGCACTAAAGCGTTATTAGCCAAAGAGGCTGCGGGGACGTTTTTTCAGTTGTAACACCACCAGAATCAGCAGGAAACCAAACAGTAATGCTGTTTGCATTGGAATGGTCAGCCCCATAAATGTCCAGTCGATAACGGCACAATCACCCGATCCTTCAAATACAGTCCGTAGTGCAGAAAGTGCCGGTTGTGTTTGCAACAGAAATTCCAGACCTGGACCACAGGCAGGTACCTGATCAGGTGGCAGGTTCTGTAACCAGATATGGCGTAGCTGTACACCAAAACCGGCCAGTCCAACGAGTAGATTCAGGCTGCCATAAAGGCGCTGTCCTGTCTGCTTGGGATTGTGAATCAGGCCCAGAAAAAAGATAACGGACATGCTGATCACAATAACCCGTGTGATAACACACAGCGGACAGGGTTCAAGTTGCAAATAGTTTTGCAGGAATCCGACAGCGAACGCCATGGCGGCTATACAGGTGATTAACCCCAGCAGGTTGATTTGACGATAACTCAGCAACTCGGACTCCTTATTAGGCGCTATTTGCGACGCCACTGACCATTCTGATCCTGCAGGTATTCTCCCGCTTTTGCGCGCTCCTGTAAACGCTGACCCGCACGAATTTCAAATACCTCCAAAGTGACAGAGGCTTCTTGTGCTGAGCGCTGGTAAAGTGTCTGGCGCTGTTGATTGACATCGGTAACCAGTGAACGTAGTTCTCCAGACGGGCTGGTCGTGACAATGCCTATGTAGCCGTTGAGCTGTTCGCCGATCAACCCCTGGGATTTGGCCTGATCTAATGATAAAGCCCAAGCCGGTAGAGAAACCAGCAACAGTAACATGACCCAAATAACGCGTTTGTATGCATGTAACATGGCTGTCTCCTAGAATAGATCGCTGTTTTCTTCCAGCAGATTATCAATTTCCCTGTCGACCTTGACCAGTATCTCATGCTGAATTTTGACATTCAGATTGATGGTGATCGGGTCTTTGGGCGCGGCAATTTGTACGGTTGGTGTGCATGCAGCGACTGTTAGTGCCAGCAAAACTAGTGCTGTTAGCCGAGGAAAGACTGAAATCATAAACGCCTCACATTACCTGAATTATGAATGTTTCAGGGTTAGTGTAAACAATACAGGCTTAACCTATCCCTAACAAACACTTGTATGTGCAAAAAAACTACCGCTGAAAATGATCGTCAACGGCACCCCTGATTCGACCAGTAATCTGCAGGGCTTTCAATAGTGTCGGAATATTGTCCTCAACTGTCAGGGTCAGATCGATTGGTCGTCCTTGCTGCCATTCGGGATTGTTGCCTTGTAGTCGGCTGCGCAGAGTCAGATCGCCATTAGGCTGGTAGTCGACTTGCATATCCAACAGTTGGTAGTGCAAATCACTAAGGGCATCCAAAGCCAGGCGTAGACCCACATTGGATGCTGCCATTGCATCCAGGTTTTCATCTGGCTGGTAGCGGATGACGCCGGGTTGTACTGTGCCAACATTGCCGCTTTGAATGCGTATGCCCTCTGATGTGATCTGAACTGGTAGCTGTCCATCAATCACGCCCTCTCCGTAGAGACCTTTTTCAGCGTAAAGTTCCAGTATTGAACCTAAATTGAGATCACGTAAACTGATCAGGAAAATCATCTCGGGTTTGCTGGGATCAAAACTAAGCGACGGCAGATAAATCTGCCCTCCTAATAGCGAGGCCGTGAAGGCTGAGTTTGTTAACTGCAAGTCTGTGTCTTTTACCAGTTGATAACTCAACGGGGAAAGCTGTAAAGGTAAGCCAATATCGATCTTCCCCATGCGCAAATCACCGCTATTGCGCAGCCTTCCCTGATGATCTACTTGTAGCTCAGACGTCCAATAGAGTTGTTCAACCTGATTGTTGTCATACTGCAGATCAGCTGACTCCAGTTCCAGCGTTGCCTGTAATGACCAATCATTCTGATTCAGTCCCAGCCGACCTTTGGCTTTGAATTGTCCTGTATTCACCGTGAGGGGGAAGGAATGGCTGCAATAAAGGGGCGTAAAGCATTGATAAGAGCTGGTGCAGGCGTGTCTGCAAGAGTCCAGTTTACCTCACCTCT
Organism: Nitrincola sp. A-D6; assembly: GCF_000764495.1. GTDB lineage: Bacteria > Pseudomonadota > Gammaproteobacteria > Pseudomonadales > Balneatricaceae > Nitrincola. Next base: position 47,581 of record NZ_JRLB01000075.1, on the reverse strand, counting down.
TAGATGGGTATTCAGCTTGGCCCGGGTATTGATTAAAATCGGCAATTGTTCGGAGCCAAGTGATCCCGTTAAATGGATCTCACTGAAATCAGCTGGCAGGCTAAACTGACCCTGAAAATATGCTGTAGGCAACGCAAATGCAGCCGGTTGTATTGTGACCAGCGGCAATGACAGGTCACCGCGTAGTGCTTGACCAAACTGTCCCCCTTGTAGTTGTAATTGCAACGGAAGAAAGTTGAAGTGCTCGAGTGCCTGGTGTTGCAGGTCATCACCATTGACCACCCAGTGAGCTGCTTCGTACTGCCAGCTATCTGCATGGTTTAATGCGCCACGCAGGGTAGTGTTACCTACCAGTTGCAGTAATAATCGGTTAGCTGAAATGTCACCCATTGAGAACTGATGCAGCGTTACTCGGCTGCCTTCAATAAGCGTCACGCTGAAGGTGTTTTGCTGTAACTCTATACGGGCATCAATTTCCAGGCTTATCTGCTTGGCCAGAGCCAGCTCGAAGCTGGGGTGAAGTTGTGCAGATAATGTCAGGTCACCTTCCATAACTTGGAGCAGAGCGATGGGAGATAAGGGGAGTAGACGGGGTAGGCGTAATCTGGAAGAAAAAGCCAGTTGGTCATCCGCTGGGAGTTGCATTGCCAAGGGTAATCTTATCTGGTGTCGTGTCAGCCAGTCCAGCAGGGCACCTGCCTGCAGTTGATGGCCCAGATTAAGGTGCCAGAAATCATCACTAAAGGCGAAGTTCCCAGTCACTTCGTAGAGTAACGTCTGTTCTTGTAATTGCAGATGTATCGACAGATCACGACTTAGGGTAGCCAGTACATCGCCCAGAATCTGTTGATCGCGCTGCAGTGACAGGTGGACCTGCATCTGCTGTGCATTGAGCGTCAGTTCACCTAGTCCTTCGAACAGGGGCCCTTCATCAGTCTGGTAACTCATGGCCAATTCGGCGATCTGCGCTGTTTCTGCCGGGAGTAAATCAAATAGCTTTGTTGCCAGTACCGGGTCAAGATCGACTACGCTGGCTTGAAGAGTTTTTATCCGCTGTGGTAGCGTGGTATCGATCAAAATATCAGCAGACAAGCGCTGGATATGTATCGATTCCAGTGCCGCCTCTGTTAGTAGTGCCCTAAGGCTGAAACGCAGGTGTATGTCGTTGGCTTGCAGGCGAATACGGCGCTGGCCATCCGTGCGTGTCAAGGTGATTTGGCTGATCTCTACATGACCCGCCTGCGGGTGTTGCAGGCTGACCTCTGCTGATTCAAATCCTTGCGACTTAATCCAGTGTTCCAGTGCTATGCGCGACAGAGTTGGTGTCAGCAAGTAGGCCGCAATCAGCAGCGTGCCGAGCAGAAGTAGCGGTAATAGCAGCAGTAATAGCAACTTTTTGCGCACACCCGGCTCCTTTTTTGCGGGGTTAACCTCGCTTACGTACGATATTCATTCCGTCTCTGATGGTTAGAAACACATTTTCAACATCCCGGTCTGTAGCAATACGCTGGTTGGTTTCTACCAGAATATCATCCAGTTCTGATTCGGGCTGTATCACTTTGCCTGACCAGAGCATATTGTCGAGAATGATTAGACCGCCGGGGCGGGTGCGTTTTTTAACTTCCTCATAGTAATACAGATAGCTACGCTTGTCGGCATCAATGAAAGTGAAATCCAGCTCTATATCAAGACTATCCAGGGTATCGGCTGCGCGCCCGAAAATAACCTCTATTTTATGGCCATGCTCGCTGCGCTGAAAGAACTGCTTCGCCATCTCAATGGCACGAGGATTGGTTTCACAGCAGATAAGCTTGCCATCGGCAGGCATGCCTTCGGCAATGGATAAGGCTGAATAGCCAGTGAACATGCCGATTTCCAGTGCCTGTTTGGGTTGTGCCAGGCTTGCCAGCATTTTCAGAGTGCGTCCTACCAACCGCCCTGAAAGTTTCTGGGGCCAGCCCATGTTTTCATTGGTGGCATCGATCAACTCCTGCAATAGAGGGGGTTCCGCTTGGGTGCTGATGTATGCGTAATCCTCAACGGCTTCATCGATAAGAAATTCGGGCATTCGGGAGACCTGGCAATAGATAACATTCGGTTGAAAACAGCCGTAATTGTATCATTATTTACGCTGAGCAGATGCTTTGCCGTACAATAGTGCCTTCTACGCCATTTTGAAACGGGAGCATCCTGATGACTGATTCACTGTTGATATTTCTACTAACCGGGCTGGTATCCATGTCGGCTGCTTTGAGTGCAGGTGCGCTGAATAAATTACCTAAAGACCAGAAGCCACTATTTCTGACTAATCAGAACGGCTTAGTGACGGTAATGGTATTGGGGAATATATCTGCGCTGACCTTGATAGGAGCGTTAGCCTACGGATTTTCACGTCTGGATTGGTGGATACCCCTGAGTTGTGTATTTATTACCTTTCCTGTGATTCATTTTGTTGCGGTTCAGCGTTTGCTGGGCGATCTGACGAATATATTTGTATCCGGTATTATGGCGATTATTTCGGTGCCGGTGCTTTGGTATTTTTGGTAAAACCACCTTTTATGGTTTTAGAAAACCATAAAAGGTCTTTTAATTAAATTCAATATGCCATTCTGATAATTGGTGAAAAATCAAAATCAAATATTGATTAATTTGCGATTCGTCAATACTAAGTCTTGAAATATCGCTTTTTATTCAAAATTAAGTCTTGATTTAAACCCAAAAATTTAAGATGAAAAATATACCGCTGTTTATTTTTTGAGCGGCAATAGTATTCACCTTTGTTGTAATTATCTACTTGAAATCACATGGATTTGCCGTTTTGGGCGGCAAATTTTTGCCACCCTCTTATATAAAAAATGGTTGAAAGAAGTATTAAAGCTCGGTGATAATAAGCCGATAAGATGTATATCATCATTGGTGAAGAAGTTGGTCCGTTATTTGCAATTTTAAACAGATAACTTGTAATGCCTATTTTCTGAGCTGACTATCGGGAACGCACAAACACTATGCTGACAGTGAATAATATGATCGTTGCCCTGGATATAGGTACATCCAAAGTGGTGTGTCTTGTGGGTGAGCTTCGCACTGATGGCAGTATTGAAATAGTGGGTGTGGGTAATCATCCGGCGGCCGGGATGAAGCGGGGCGTGGTTGTCAATATTGAATCCACCGTCAGTGCTATCCGTCGCGCTGTTGAAGAAGCTGAGCTCATGGCTGGCTGCAAAATTCACTCTGTGACTGTGGGGATGGCTGCTGGGCACATCTCCAGCCTCAATTCCAATGGCATAGTCGCTGTGCGTGACCGTGAAGTAACCGAGCAGGATCTGGAGCGGGTGATTGAAGCCGCCCGGGCTGTAGCCGTTCCGGCTGACCAGAAATTACTGCATATTCTGCCGCAGGAATACATGATCGACAATCAGGATGGCATTAAAGAGCCACTGGGTATGTCGGGCGTTCGTCTGGAGGCTAAAGTGCATTTGGTCACCGGGGCGATTAACGCGATTCATAATCTGGAAAAATGTATTCGTCGCTGCGATCTTGAAGTCGATGGTATTGTGCTGGAGCAGTTGGCTTCCGGCTATGCTGTATTGACTGAAGATGAAAAGGATTTAGGTGTCTGCCTGGTTGATATCGGTGCAGGTACTGCTGATATCGCTGTTTTTACTAAAGGCGCTATCCGCCATACGGCAGTAATACCAGTGGGTGGTGACCAGATTACGGGTGATATCGCTATGGCGTTGCGAACCCCCACTCAGCATGCAGAACGGATCAAAATTAAATATGCCTGTGCACTGTCACAGCTTTCCCAGTCTGATGAAACCATTCGTGTGCCTAGTGTGGGCGATCGTCCAGCACGCAACTTATCGCGTCAGGCATTGGCTGAAGTTGTTGAGCCGCGCTATGAAGAGATGTTCAGTCTGATCCAGGATGAGCTGCGCCGCTCGGGCTATGAAGAGCTTGTGGCTGCAGGTCTGGTCTTGACGGGTGGTTCAGCACGAATGGAAGGAGCTGTTGAACTGGCAGAAGAAATTTTTCACATGCCGGTCAGGCTGGCTGTTCCGGATGGGGTGCGTGGTATGGAAACGCTGCTACACAACCCGATCTATGCCACCAGTATTGGTATGTTGCACTACGCTCGCCAGGCGCAGAGCAATATGAATGAATCCGGCCTCACGGTTCCGGAAGCGGCCAGGCACCCCAAGGCATCTGTGCCGGTTGGTAATGTATTTGGGCGCATGAAAACCTGGTTGCAGGGTAATTTCTGATATATGAGACCCGTCAAAGAACGGGGACTTTCCTGGAGGGATGACTATGTTTGAACTGGTTGATAGCTTACCGCAAAGCGCGGTTATTAAAGTTATCGGCATTGGCGGAGGTGGCGGTAACGCTGTCGAGCACATGCTGACAACTGACGTTGAAGGCGTCGAGTTTATCTGTGCAAATACCGATGCTCAGGCATTAGCTAAATCGGCAACGCGTACAGCCCTGCATATTGGCAGTGGGCTGACGAAAGGCTTGGGTGCTGGCGCTAATCCGGAAGTCGGACGTCAGGCTGCCCAGGAAGATCGTGATCGCATTGCAGAAGCATTGGCGGGTGCCGATATGGTGTTTATTACCGCCGGTATGGGTGGTGGTACCGGCACGGGTGCAGCTCCGATTGTTGCTCAAGTGGCTAAAGAGATGGGAATTCTGACGGTCGCAGTAGTGACCAAGCCCTTCGCTTTTGAAGGACGCAAGCGTCAGCGTATCGCCGAAGAAGGCATTCGGGAGCTCCAGGAGCATGTGGACTCACTGATCATCATTCCGAATGAGAAGCTGCTGCCGGTACTGGGGCGTAACACCAGCCTGATTGAAGCATTCAAAGCCGCTAACGATGTTCTGAAAGGGGCTGTGCAGGGTATTGCTGACCTGATTATCCGTCCGGGTATGATCAACGTTGACTTTGCTGACGTGCGCACGGTGATGTCTGAAATGGGTATGGCCATGATGGGTACTGGTTACGGTCGTGGTGAATCACGTGCCGTTACAGCGACCGAAGCGGCTATAAACAGCCCGCTGCTTGAAGATATCGATCTGAAAGGTGCAAGCGGTATTCTGGTTAACATCACCGGTGGACTGGATCTGAGTCTGGGTGAATTTTCTGAAGTCGGCGATATTATCGAAGGCTATGCATCTGATGGTGCGACTGTTGTGGTCGGTACTGTTATTGATCCGGAAATGAGTGACGAAATTAAAGTTACGGTCGTGGCAACTGGACTCTGTAAAGCGCATGAAGCAGCGCAGGTGTCCGGTAGTGATACACGTGCAGGTGGAATGTCATCCAGAAAGTCGGGTGATTACGGACAGCTCGAACTGCCGAGTGTGGTGCGCAATCGTCGCGACGAGAAACCAACGGCTGTTGCCAAGGCGGTTAAAAAGCCTGAAATGGCAGCACCCTTACCCGAAGAGATGAAGAGAACCGGAACGGATGATATGGATTTTCTGGATATTCCGGCATTTTTGCGCCGTCAAGCTGACTAAGCGCTAGCTTTTTAACCTTCCAGGTTGCCGCCTACCCGTTATCGGGAGGCGGTTTTTTTATGTACAGGATGTACGGTATACCCAAAACACTCGCTCCGCTCGCGGGGCAGGCCCTGCCGTGGGCGCATTTAGATTAACAGGTGTAGTTTACTTGTTGTTTACGCTCCGGGCATTCAAAGCTAAGTTGCACAGCTTTGAGTTGCAGTCCTTCACTGTTCTTGTTGTTTTTTCCGTAGCGTGGATCACCCATAACCGGATATCCTAATTCGGCGAGGTGGCGGCGTATCTGATGAGTTCGGCCTGTTGCAAGGGTGATTTCCAGCTGACTTTGATTCAGGTTCTCGTCGTAGCCTGTGCGTCTGAAGCTGGTGTTGGCGGGCTTGCCATCCAGGGGGGTAAGTATTTCACCCTGTGTTGGAGCTTTGCCAGCTACCCAGGCTTGGTAAACCTTGTTAATGCGCTGTTGCTGAAACAGGTTTGACAAGGTGGCGGCCGCCGTTTTGGTATGTGCTATCAGCATGAGCCCAGCGGTTTCTCTGTCCAGACGGTGTACCAGAAATACGGGCTTGTTTGTGTGCTGTTCAACCTGGCGTAACAGTGATAGGTGATCGCCAAAGGCTGTACCCTGGGACATAACACCCGCTGGTTTAAACCATACGCTGTAGGATTTTCTCTGATCCAGGCAATGAATACCTTCCGGTAGTTGCCGTGAAAGAATATCTGCGTCATAACTTAGTATGAGTTTATCGCCAGCAAGCAGTTTTTCACTGGCGCGACGCAGCCGCTTGCTGTGTTTACGCTTGAGTACAACGGCACCTTTGCTCATGGCATCTTTGATGCGCTGTTTGGGTAATTCGCTAAGACGACTCAGTAGGCTGGCGGCATCGCAACCCTGCTCTTCCAGCAAGACCTGATGCTGAAGCTCTATTGTCATGTGTATTTTCCTGTTCGGTCAGCGTTGCAGTAGCGGTGTATAGCCACCAGGTACGCCCTTGCTGACAACAGCTACAGCATCATGATCATGCAGGCTTTCATGGTGTTCAACACGAATCCAGAAATCCTGATAAGCATCAACTTGGTTGAACGTGGTTTTCAGGCGTCTGGCGGCATCTTCGCAGAACATCATGTTGGCGCCATTGAGTCGAGCAAATTCCTGCTCATCTTCACGCTTTACGGCGGTTTGTACCGGCGTCTGCAGGGCTTGTTCAGTGCGGTCGATCAAATCAAGCAGGGGCAGGATGTCGTGTGCCATCGGATCAATTTTCACCCGTAACCGGGCATAGCTGCGCTGACTATGTGGTGTTGCAACACTGCCACGCTCTGAACGCAACCAGTGTTCAACCTGTTCACGACTGACTTGTTCTTCGCCAGAAAAATCGTCGCGAAAAGCTTCCTGCAGTAATTGTCGTGACAGGGCGGCTGAACAAGGGCAGGTGGATGAGTAGGGGACGGATACCGATAGCTCCAACGAAAACTCATTACCTTTTTGAATGGCTTCAATGCTGCTGGGATAGGGTTTCCAACCAGTGTAATCACTTTTCAGTGCTGGGCGCTGCAAGGGATATTCGAATGACAGTTTCAGAATAGCGGCTTCGCTGATTCCCCGGTGGCTCTCGCAGACGCGTTGCAGGAGTTTCTGCATGGATGCAGGGGTCAGTGCTTCCTGTGCGGCAAATTCATTCAGTAGTAAGTAGAGTCGTGACATATGAATCCCTTTAACTTCGGGGTTCACTATATCAACATGAATGTCCAGGTGCGCAATCACCGGCTGTAACTGCCCGCCTGGTTGGCAGACATTCAACGGTAGGGTGATATGGCTCATGCCAACCCAGTCCAGAGTCTCACGGCTCACCGCTGTGGTGTGGGTGGCGACATCTGGCATCTCGATTCGGGCATTCATGGCGGCTCTCATTGTAAGTCTGGTTTTGAAGTCAGCTATTATCGCTGGATCGACACGGATTGCAAAATGTAAAGTGTAGGGTTTTGGCTATATTTACAACTGATGCTATTCAGTTGTTTAGTGGGCAGTTCAAATCAGTTGCTGAGGGTGCTCAATGGGCAGTGTTAAGCTTTCCTTGACGCTTTCCATCACAATGTAGCTTTTGGAGTTTTTTACGCCAGGCAGTTTCAATAACATATCACCCAATAGTGCCCGGTACTGGGTCATATCCTGCAGTCGTGCTTTGAGCAGGTAGTCGGCATCGCCCGATACCAGGTGGCATTCGAGAATATAGGGTAGATCAGCAATAGCTTTGCTGAAGCGCTCAAAAGCATCGGCTGACTGATAGGATAAGGATATTTCCACAAATACCAGCAGGTCATAACCGAGTAATTCCGGATTAACCTGAGCATGGTAGCCGGTTATCAGCCGGTCGCGCTCCAGGCGTTTGACTCTTTCCATGCAGGGTGTGGTTGACAGGCCAACACGATCAGCCAGGTCGGTATAGGATATTCTCCCTTCTTTTTGTAGTACATTCAGTATGTTGCGATCTATACGGTCAAGTTTTCGTTGGCCTGGTTTAGATAATCTGGACACAGAGATTTTTCCTTTATATTTTATCTTTTTAAGAAAATTATCTGATTAAACTGCGATAATGAATTATATATCTAATGAGATTGCATTAGTATATGGCATCTTTTAACTGATGTCGTTTGTGCATCTGCGTTAGTAAAAAAGCTTTGCTATGCTAGGGCGGTGTTCAGCTAAATATCATTCAATTTTGGAGAGACCTGTATGACAACTAAAACCATAATCAGCACTGAAAAGGCACCTGCTGCGATCGGACCTTATTCTCAGGCGGTCAAGGCTGGCAATACCGTGTATATGTCTGGTCAGATTCCATTGAATCCGGACAATATGGAAATGGTCACTGAATCATTCGAAGCTCAGGCTGTACAGGTATTTGAAAACCTCAAAGCTGTTGCTGAAGCCGCTGGTGGATCGCTCGCGGATTGCGTCAAACTGACTATTTTACTGAGTGATCTGGCTAACTTTGCTCAGGTGAATGAAATCATGCAGCGTTATTTCTCTCAGCCCTATCCGGCCCGTGCTGCATATGCTGTTAAGGCTTTGCCGAAAGATGCGGATATTGAAGTGGAAGCTGTGATGGTGTTGGCTGACTAATCTGTAATCTGCGTTTAAGACTTACCGGGAGCAGTGCATGGCACGTAATCTCATAGCTCAGGTAGACTTGTCTGCCATACGTCATAACTATCAACTGGCGCGTGCGCAAGCACCTCAGGCTCGGGCGGTTGCTATTATCAAAGCCGATGCCTATGGGCATGGTGCTGTTCGGGTGGCCAGGGCGCTGGAATCGGATGTGGATGCCTTTGGTGTCGCTGCGATTGAAGAGGCTTTGGAGTTGCGTGATGCGGGTATTACACGGCCGGTGTTGCTGCTGGAAGGTTTTTTTGAAGCTGAGGAATTACCCTTAATTCAGCAGCATCAACTCTGGACGGCAATCCACAGTATAGAGCAACTGGAGAAGCTGGAAGCCTACCTGGAAAAACATCCTGATAGCCGGGGATTGCAGGTGTGGTTAAAGATTGACTCGGGGATGCATCGTCTGGGTATCGAACCAGCACTGACGTCTGGCGTACTACAGCGCTTGCAGGCATTGCCTGCAGTGGAAAAGCTTGTAGTCATGAGTCACTTCGCCTGTGCTGATGAGCCGCAACGGCCACATACAGAACAGCAACTGCAGTGCTTACAACAAGCGCTGACGGGGCATTCGGTGGACTTGAGCCTATCAAATTCAGCTGGGGTAATGCACTGGCCTCAAGCACATCATCAGTGGTTGCGCCCAGGCATTATGCTTTACGGGGCCAGTCCTTTTGCTGAACCTCAGGCTGTAGCTAACAGTCTTCGCCCTGGCATGACATTGACCACACAAATCATTGCTGTACGGGATGTGCAGGCAGGCGAGTCTGTAGGTTATGGTGCCAGTTGGGTGGCTGAAAAACCAACCCGCATCGGTACGCTGGCTGTGGGCTATGCTGATGGTTATTCCAGGCACGCACCTAATGGAACACCTGTGTGGCTTAATGGCCGTCGCACAGCGTTGGCGGGCAGAGTATCTATGGATATGTCGACCATAGATTTGTCACAACATCCTGACGCTAAACCTGGTGATCAGGTGGAGCTTTGGGGTGCGAATGTGACTGTCAACGAGGTGGCTGATTACTGCAATACTATTCCTTATACGCTCTTGAGTGGCCTTACTCGACGTGTTAAGCGGCGGTATTCGGATGATCAGCAGTCTTAAGCCGGAACCTGTTACTCGAGAATGCGCTGTAACAAGCGCTTAACCAGTTCTGGTTCGAACGGCTTGTCGACCATGGCGTTAACCCCACTTTGAGCACGTTGCTCAGGTGTGCCTGATTAGATTCTGAGGTCACCATCAGCACCGGTAAATGGGATAGTGTTTCGTGGCTGCGGATGTACTCCGTCAGTTGCAGTCCATTGACCTCCGGCATGTTGTAGTCGGTCACTACCAGATCAAAAGGCTGCTCGCTCAGAATTCTGATGGCTTCTGCGCCATCGGTCGCTTCTTCAAAATGCTGTATACCTAAATTGGTTAATACGCGGCGGATCATTTTCCGGGCCATGCGACTGTCATCGACCACCAATACGCGCAGGCTATCGGGGTCGTAACACTCCAGTGTCAGCTCATCTGAAGAGAGCAGATCCAGAGTTGCGCCGATGGCTGATTGTAGATTTGCGCTGGTAAAGGGTTTGGGTAGTATGGCAATAACGCCGGATTGTCGGAAACTTTCCAGTTGTTCGCGGCGGGTTTCACTGGATATCAGCATAAAAGGCAGCTCAGTATAGCCGGGGGTATTATGCATCCAGTCGAGCAGGTCCTGAGCTGTTCCGTCGCTAAAATGCAGGGCGCTGACAATTAAATCTGGCTTGATTTGCTGGACAGACGCTTTTGCTTCAGCAATGGACTCCACGCTGTCGATAGCCATTACACCGGCTGAATTAAGTTGCTGGGTAATGATTTTTCGCTGTAACTGCGAAGGCTCAATCAAAAGCAGGTTGAGTTGACTGGCAGAAAGTGACCGCATGCTGACCTCATGAATTCCGGACGTTTAAGTCAACAATAGCAGCATGGATATTTTTTACCAGTCCAGATCGTCAGGTATTTGAAATTGTTCGTATTCGGCTTCCTCGGCAGCAATCTTGTCACGACGCTCGGTATCTTCTTTTATCACCGCATTGGGGTCACGTTGAATAATGCGTTCTGCAATCTCATAAGGTACCAGCTCAAAGCAATCATTGACGCAGACCAGGGCTATACGACGGCTGGCTAACTGGCGTTGCAGGTCAGCATTGATCCATAGCTGTTTGACCTTGCTCTGGCTGATGAAGTAGTAGCGGACATCACCCTCTTTAGGCAGCCTGATACGGTGTTGATCGACCAGTTGACGTATTTCAGCCTGCCCGGCGCGTTGTGCCTGCGCCTGCTTGCGGGCTTCATTCAATGCACGATCTTTCTCTAGCTTCTCTTGTTTTGCAGCTTCTGCACTGGCTGTGTGCTGGTCATTGTCCGGTTTGCTGCCTTGTTTGGATTGCTTGCGCTTTTCCAGCTCTACCTGCTTGATTTGCTTTTTGCTGGCAATGCCAGCTTTGAATAACTGATCTTTTAACGAACCTGCCATAACTCACAAACCCTGAAGCACAGAAAATAAAGGTGATAAGTGTAACATGATGTAGGCTGTCTGGAATCCTGTAGCTGTGTTTGTTGAATTGTTGCATCAGTATTTGCATTCCTGAGCCTGGCTGCTTATACTTCGCGCCGATTCTGTTAATTCAGATCACTGCGTTATGGTGGCTCTGCCGGTCCTCTCGCAACGATACACCGTGAACCTGGTCAGGCCTGGAAGGGAGCAGCCACAGCGGTCGACTCGTGTGCCGGGATGTGGCTGGTGGAGCCGCCTCCAATTTTCCCCTCGTTTTTATCCTGATACACCCTTGCTAGCTGTTTTTTCGAATGCGTCTTTGGTGCTTAAGATGTTCTTGTGTCACGCTGGGTGGTGATATCGCTTTGGTGTGACCCGCTTTCGTCGTCCATGACGCGCTCGACTGTCGCCCAGATCCCATTGGCCCTGAATCACTATGTTGTTGAAAGCACATTAGCCATCAACAGGCATTTTTTAAATCCTGATCTATTCGCTACACTAAACAGTACAAACTTGTGCTGTGGATTTTCTGCAGTGTCCAGGCTGTTTATGGAACCTTCTGTGAGCCGTCTCCTGATTCTGAACAAAAGAGGTGTGTAATGGGTTTGCTGGTAGACGGGCAATGGGTTGATCAATGGTATGACACCAAAGCATCTGAAGGTCGGTTTGTGCGTAGCGAGGCGCAGTTTCGCAACTGGATTACCGCTGATGGTCAATCCGGTCCTACAGGTGAGGGTGGTTTTAAAGCCGAGCCAGAACGTTACCATCTGTATGTCTCACTGGCTTGTCCCTGGGCGCATCGGACGTTAATTTTTCGTGCGATTAAAGGGTTGGAGTCGTTTATTTCGGTATCCGTAGTCAATCCGTTGATGCGCGAGGATGGTTGGACCTTTGCTGAAGGCGAGGGTGTTGTCGCTGATCCACTGCATCAGGCTGATTATTTACATCAGGTCTATACCGCTGAAGATCCTCTGTATACAGGGCGGGTTACTGTGCCGCTGCTCTGGGATAAGCAGCAACAGCGGATTGTCAGTAACGAGTCGGCTGATATCATCCGTATGCTGAATAGTGCCTTTGATCGTGTTGGAGCAGCGTCGGGCGATTATTATCCGCAAGCCCTGCGTAAAGAGATCGATCAGATCAATGATAGGGTATATGACTGCGTGAACAATGGTGTTTATAAAGCCGGGTTTGCTACCACGCAGTCAGCCTATGAGGAAGCAGTGCAACCCTTATTTGATACTCTGGATTGGCTTGACGAACAGTTATCAACACGTCGTTTTCTGCTTGGTGATCAATTGACTGAGGCTGACTGGCGTTTGTTCACTACGCTGATCCGTTTTGATGCGGTGTATCATGGGCATTTTAAATGCAACCTGAAGCGCATTGATGATTACCCACATTTATGGGGCTACATCCGGGAGTTGTATCAGCAGCCTGGTGTAGCCAATACGGTGAATATGGCGCATATCAAGACACACTATTACGCTAGTCACACGATGATTAATCCGACGGGTATCGTTCCGGCAGGGCCGTTGCAGGACTTTGATCAACCGCATCAGCGTGAATCTTCCTGAGATTCATTGTTGCAGTGCGGTAAGTGTTTATAGCTTATGCTTATATAGTCTAAAAGAACTAAAAATTAACCCTTAAGAACAATAGTAGAGAGGTTAAGTAGGATTATACTGATTAACCATCCTGACAGTGCGTTCGGTACTGTCAATTTAATGCTTCCAGAAGTGAAATATCATGACTGCCAGACGAATGATTATTGGAGTATCGGCTTTTCTGCTGGCTCTACTTAGTACCTCTACCTGGGCTGCCTCCGGCCCGCTCGATTTGACAGCTTCTACAGCCGGTTACATTGCCCTGGTGGTGTTTGTGTTGGCGTATATGCTGGTGATGAGTGAAGAAAAACTGCATTTACGTAAATCAAAGCCTGTGCTGGTTGCAGCCGGGGTGATCTGGGCTATTGCTGGTTGGGTCTATGTTCAGGCTGATCTGATTGGCGTGCCGGAAGAGGCTTTCAAAGAAACGCTGCTCGAATTTGCCGAGTTGATGCTGTTTTTGCTAGTGGCGATGACGTATATCAACGCTTTGGAAGAGCGACGGGTGTTTGATGCCCTGCGTTCGTGGATGGTAAGAAAAGGATTCAGCTATCGGACTCTGTTCTGGATGACTGGACTGCTGGCCTTTTTCATCTCGCCGATTGCCGATAACCTGACCACCGCTCTGCTAATGTGCGCTGTGGTGATGAAAGTGGGTGAGGGTGATAACCGCTTTATTAATCTTTGTTGTATCAATATTGTTGTTGCTGCCAATGCAGGCGGTGCCTTCAGTCCCTTTGGCGATATCACCACCTTGATGGTCTGGCAGGCGGGTCTGGTCCGTTTTGAAGAGTTCCTGGTGCTGTTCATACCTTCGATGGTGAATTTCCTGATTCCTGCCATTATTATGTCGTTCTTCATAGGTGACCAGAAGCCTCAGGTTAAGGATGAAGAGGTGGAGTTGAAAAGGGGGGCAAGACGTATTCTGGTGCTGTTTTTACTCACCATAGCTACGGCTGTTGCTTGCCATATCGTGCTGCATTTACCGCCTGTATTGGGGATGATGGCGGGTCTTGGTTATCTGCAATTCTTTGGTTACTTCCTGCGCATGACCCTGCCAGGCTCTTTGGCAAAAAAACGCTTGTTGGCCGAGCATGCTGGCGACAAGAAACGTCTGGAGCGACTGGGTGGAGTTGTGCCGTTTGATGTGTTTAACCGTGTAGCCCGTGCCGAGTGGGATACCCTGCTATTCTTCTACGGTGTCATCATGTGTGTTGGCGGTTTGGGTTTTATGGGCTATCTGGCAATGATGTCAGAAATACTCTATACCCAGTGGGATGCGACCTATGCCAATATAGCCTTGGGATTTATTTCAGCAGTGATTGATAATATTCCGGTGATGTTTGCGGTAATTACCATGGAACCACACATGTCTCACGGACATTGGTTGCTGATTACACTGACAGCCGGTGTGGGGGTAGTTTGCTGTCGGTAGGTTCCGCCGCGGGTGTGGCCCTGATGGGGCAGGCGCGAGGGATTTATACCTTTATGGGCCATCTGCGCTGGATGCCGGCGATACTGCTGGGTTATGTAGCCAGCGTGTTGATGCATCTGTGGTTGAATGCGTCTTTATTCAGCGTATATTGAGCGATTATTTGCATGGGCCAGGGTAAGACTTGAAGCGGGAGTCATGGTAGGATAACCCCTTTATCAGGGTGACTTGAGAGAGAGCTAAACCCGACTATGAGCTATCAGGTACTGGCACGAAAATGGCGGCCGCGAAAATTCAGTGAAATGGCTGGGCAAGAGCATGTGTTGCGTGCTCTGGTGAATGCACTTGATAATGACAGATTGCATCATGCCTATCTGTTTACCGGTACACGGGGGGTGGGGAAAACCTCCATTGCCCGTTTGTTTGCCAAAGCACTGAACTGTGAGGAAGGTGTTTCCTCTACACCCTGCGGTGTGTGTACGGCGTGCCGGGAGATCGCCGAAGGTCGGTTTGTCGACCTGATTGAGGTGGATGCGGCCTCCCGTACCAAGGTTGAGGATACCCGTGAGCTGCTTGAGAATGTGCAATATGCACCGAGTCATGGGCGCTATAAGGTGTACCTGATCGATGAGGTGCACATGCTCTCCAGCAGTTCATTCAATGCATTGCTGAAAACTCTCGAAGAACCACCTCCGCATGTCAAATTTCTGTTAGCCACCACCGACCCGCAAAAATTGCCGGTAACGGTATTGTCGCGTTGCTTACAGTTTAATCTGAAGAATCTGAGTCCTCAGCGTATTGTTGAGCATCTGCACTATGTTCTCACTGAAGAGCAGCTCAGTTTTGATGAGCCAGCACTGTGGTTGTTGGCACGCAGTGCCGATGGCTCGATGCGCGATGCCTTGAGCCTGACTGATCAGGCGATTGCCTTTGGTTCAGGCATGGTGGCTGAAGCTGATGTGCGTACCATGCTGGGTACCATAGACCATCGATTGGTGTATCAGATTTTGATCGCCTTGGCGCAGCATGATGCCCGTGGTGTCATGGATGCGGTACAAGCCCTTTCCGAGTTCAGCCCGGATTACAGTTCGGTTTTGGCAGATTTGGTTGGTCTGTTGCACCGTGTGGCCCTGGCGCAATTACTTCCTGATGCCATCGATAACAGCCTTGGCGATCAACAGCAGGTCATGGAGCTCGCTGCCTTGCTGCGTGCAGAAGATATCCAGCTGTATTATCAGATTGGCCTGATGGGGCGTAAAGACCTGCCCTATGCACCGGATCTGCGAGAAGGGCTGGAAATGGTGTTGCTGCGCATGTTGGCGTTTCGTCCTGCCTCGTTACAGGTGTCAGCATCCGAAACTAAGTCGCAGCAGCAGGCGTCAGTGGAGCCGCACCGTGTGGATGCCGTGGACAACCCTGCTGTTAAAGTTGCTGCTGAAGCTGCAGTAGAAAAAAAACAGGTGGATAATACCCCTCCTCCATGGGACGAACCACCTCCCTGGACGGATGATGAGGTTCCTTCACCGATAAAAAAGCCTGAGGCTGCTGGTAGTCCGGCAGCCCAATACGCTGAACCTGCCTCTGAACTGGAAGCAACGGCTGTTCAACCAGTGGCCGCTGAGTCAGAGGTGATCGCTGGTACTGCCTCGATTGTTGCGGACGACGTCTCTGAAGCAGCAGTACCCCTCAGTCTGTCGAGTCTAACGCTAACTGATTGGGTCAGAGTTGCGCCACTATTGCCATTGACGGGTATGACGGCGAGTATTTGCCGCAACTTGTCACTGGAAAGAGTTGAAGCTGGATCGTTATGCTTCCATTATCCGCCGGAGCAGGGTGCACTGTTAAACGCGACACAAAAAGAGCGTATTCAGGAGGCATTACAGGCATATTTTGGCGGGACGCTTGAAATTAGCTTTGTTCAGGCGGAACAAACGTGTGAAACACCGGCCCAATATAGCAGTCGTAAAAAAGCTGAGCGTCAGGCTGAAGCGGTTATTTCTTTGCAGAAGGACCCGCTGGTTCAGCGTATAATTGAACAGTTTTCTGCTGAGCTGGATACAGCTTCTGTCAGACCTATTGATTAGTTGAGGATCTTATTATGATGAAAGGTATGGGCGATATCATGAAACAAGCCCAAAAAATGCAGGAAGAGATGCAGCGTGCTCAGCAGGAAATTGCCAGTGCAGAAGTGCAGGGTGAGTCTGGAGCCGGGCTGGTCTGTATCGTGATGAATGGACGCCATGATGTGAAAAGTGTCAGCATCGATAGCAGCCTGATGGAAGAGGATAAAGAGATTCTGGAAGACCTGATTGCAGCTGCAGTCAATGATGCTGTACGCAAAGTGGAAGCGGACTCGCAGCAGCGTATGTCTCAGATCACTGGTGGCATGCAGATGCCTCCAGGCTTTAAGATGCCCTTTTAATGTCATTTAGTCCCTTGCTTCTGCAATTGATTAACGCGCTGCGTTGCTTGCCTGGCGTAGGCCCCAAATCAGCTCAGCGTATGGCATTGCATCTGCTGGAGCGTGATCGTGATAATGCCCGGCATCTTGCTGAGGCTTTGTTGTTAGCGGTTGAGCAGATTGGTGAATGTGAACGCTGCCGGACTTTATCAGAAACACCCGTGTGTGATATCTGTACTGATGCTAGCCGGGATACCAGTCTGGTTTGTGTATTGGAGTCACCAGTTGATTTGCTGGCGATTGAGCAAAGTGGTGGTTTTGGCGGCGTTTATTTTGTGCTGAAGGGGCATCTGTCTCCCATTGATGGCGTGGGGCCTGAAGATCTGGGAATTCCCCAGCTACTTGAACGTATCGATCAGGGCGATGTAAAAGAGTTGATTCTGGCCACCAATCCCACGGTTGAGGGCGAGGCTACAGCACATTATATTTCTGCACAGATCGAGCGTGAGGATATTCGTATCACCCGCATTGCGCATGGTGTGCCAGTTGGTGGTGAACTTGAATTTGTAGATGGCGGTACGCTGGCGCACGCATTGGCGGGGCGACGTGTGATTGTCCGGGATAAAGCATGACGCAAACAACACAGGCGTATCAAGCTGAGACACTGGCGCAAAGTGCTCATGATCCGGTTTGGATACGTGATACAGCGGCTTTGGTACATTACTGTAAACAGTGGGCAGAGCTTCCACTGATTGCTGTAGATACCGAATTTATGCGCGTGGATACGTTTTATCCGTTACCTGGGTTGATTCAGGTAGCGGATGAGCATAGTTGTTATTTGATTGATCCGCTCAGCATTGAAGATATGTCAGCGTTTGCGACCTTGTTGGCTGATGTGCGCGTGCTAAAGGTGCTGCATGCTGCCAGTGAAGATCTGGAATTGTTCCGCCACCATTATGGAGTCGTTCCTGAACCGCTCATGGATACTCAGGTAGCAGCCGCATTTGCTGGTTGGGGGTTCAGCATGGGTCTGCAGCGTATCCTGCAGTATGCGTTAGATATTACGCTGGGGAAGGCTCACACTCGTTCTGATTGGCTGCAACGTCCTTTAACCGATGAGCAGGTTCTATATGCGGCGCTGGATGTTGCTTACCTACCACCATAGCAATGCAGCTTAAGCGTGAGCTTGAGGCCAGTGGCCGCTATGAATGGATGCTGGATGAATGTTGTCTGCTCAGTCAGTCATCACGTGACAGTGATCCTGAGGGGTTAGAGTACTACCGTCGCTTTACTCAGTTGAATATCAGTTCTGATGTTATCCTGGCAGGTCTGCGTGATTTGACAGCCTGGCGGGAAAAAGTGTGTCGTGCACGCAATATTTGCCGACCCCATGTACTGAGAAATGAACACCTGCTGAAAATCATAGAATGCTGGCCGCAAAATCTGGAGCAGTTAAATGCCTTAGGTTTGTTGCGCCGTCAGAATCTAAAAACGGATGGTGCCGCGATTCTGGCTGTTCTGTCACAGGCTGAGACGTCCGCTAAACAAAACCCACCTGAGCCGATTAATTTGCCCCTGCATATCTACCACAGTGCAACGCTTAAGCGTCTCAAAGCGATCGGGCGTGAAGTAGCGAAGCAGCAGCAGATCATGCCGGAATTACTCATACGTCGACGTGATCTGGAAAAGCTGATTAACTCCAAAGATGATCAAGGGCATCATCATCTCCCCAAAACACTGAGTGGCTGGCGCAAAGAGCTGATCGGTGATCAGTTGCTGGAAGCACTGCAAACGCAACAAGACGCAAGAGAGACTGCATGCTAGTTTGTTCGATATACCGTAGTTCGCGCAAAGACGAGATGTACCTTTACGTTGATAAGCGTAAAGGTTTGGAGTCCGTACCGGATGCCTTGAGCGAGATGTTTGGTAAAGCTCAACATATTATGGATATGCCTGTCATAAAGGGGCGCAAGTTAGCGCGTGTTGATGTTGATAAGGTGTTGGAATCAATTCGAGAGAAAGGCTATTTTCTGCAGCTACCACCGCCGAAAGAGGATTACCTGTTGGATTTGTATCCTAATCGTCCTGAAACAGGTGTGCGCTGATTTTGGCTCAGGAAGTCTTTTGGCAGCGTAAAACACTCAGTGAGATGACCCCGCAGGAGTGGGAGTCTTTGTGCGATGGCTGCGCGCTTTGCTGCCTGCACAAGGTCGAGGATGAAGATACGGATGAAGTATTCTACACCACCGTTGTGTGCCATCTGCTGGATGACCAAAACTGTCAATGTACCCGCTATAGTGAGCGTACGCGCTTAGTCCCTTCCTGTGTACAGTTGCGCCCGGAAGATGTATCGGCTTTCCATTGGCTGCCACCTTCTTGTGCCTATCGCCTGGTGCATGAGCGCAAGCCATTACCGGAATGGCATCCATTGCTCAGCGGTGATCCTGCTTCAGTGATTAATGCAGGTGCATCGGTACTGAGTGTATATGAGGTGAAAGATGATGAAATCGACGAAGATGATCTGATCGATTATGTGGTCGAAGAGGCTGTTTTTTTTCGCTCAAAAAACTGAAGAGTTAGTCTGCACCAACACATCCTGTACATGCGCCGCTCCTGCGCATCCATGCGCTGGCGACATATAAAAAAAGCATCCGAAGATGCTTTTTTTTAGGCCAAATCTAACTAATGATCAGTTGTTCTGATTATTAGCAGCCATCTGCTGCTTGATCAGATCACCGATAGTGGTCGGACCTGGTACATCAACTTCCTGATTGCGAACAGCGCTGATAGCGGCTTTCTCTTCAGCCTGGTCTTTCGCTTTGATCGACAGGCTGATGACGCGGTTGCGACGATCAACGTTGATGATCTTGGCTTCGACAGCGTCGCCTTCTTTCAGGATGCTGGTAGCGTCTTCGATGCGCTCAGCAGACAGTTCAGAAACTTTCAGCTGCGCTTCAACGCCTTCTGCCAGCTCTACAACCGCGCCTTTCGCATCAACACTCTTCACAGTGCCATTAACGATAGTGCCTTTTTCATTGGCAGCGGCGAATTCAGCAAACGGATCGCTTTCCAGCTGTTTGATACCCAGAGAGATGCGCTCTTTCTCAGCATCAATAGACAGGATAACCGCTTCAACTTCGTCGCCTTTCTTGAACTGACGCAGTGAAGTTTCAGCATCGGCTTCCCAAGAGATATCAGACATGTGAACCAGACCGTCAAGATCGTTATCCAGACCAACAAAGATACCGAAATCGGTAATAGTCTTGATGGTACCCTGGACTTTGTCACCGGCAGCGAACTGCTCAGAGAAAGCGATCCATGGGTTGATGGTGCACTGTTTGATACCCAGAGAAATACGACGACGCTCTTCATCAACGTCCAGAATCATCACTTCAACTTCATCACCGATCTGAACGATCTTGGATGGGTGGATGTTCTTGTTAGTCCAGGACATTTCAGAAACGTGAACCAGACCTTCAACGCCGTCTTCGATAGAAGCAAAGCAGCCGTAGTCAGTCAGATTGGTTACACGTGCAGCGGTTTTAGTACCGGCTGGGTAACGGTTTTTGATCGCTTCCCATGGATCTTCAGACAGCTGTTTCAGCCTAGAGAGATACGGCCAGATTCTTTGTCAAACTTGATGATGCGAACAGAGATTTCATCACCTGGGTTGAGCATTTCGCTTGGGTGAGAAATACGCTTCCAAGCCATGTCGGTGATGTGCAGCAAGCCGTCTACACCACCCAGATCGATAAAGGCACCGTAGTTAGTCAGGTTCTTAACGAAACCTTTAGCTACCTGTCCTTCTTCCAGAGTCGCCAGCAGCTCATCGCGTTGAGCGCTGTTGGCTTCCTGCATAACCGCACGACGAGAAACGACGATGTTGTTACGCTTAGGATCCAGCTTGATCAGTTTGAATTCCAGTTCCTTGCCTTCAAGATGGTCAACATCGCGTACTGGACGTACATCCACCAGTGAACCTGGCAGGAAGCCCTGAATGTTGTTGACAGTGACAGTGAAGCCACCTTTGACTTTACCAGAGATGTAACCGGTAACGGTTTCTTCGGCGTCAAATTTGCTCTGAAGAACTTCCCAGGCTTCTGAACGCTTGGCTTTTTCGCGTGACAGACGTGTTTCACCAAAGCCATCTTCAACGGCTTCCAGGGCTACTTTAACCGTATCACCAAGCTTGATTTCAAGTTCGTTGTTGTCGTTCAGAAACTGAGAGCGAGGGATGATCGCTTCAGATTTCAGGCCGGCATTCACGGTTACCCAGTCGCTGTCGATATCAACGACTTCGCCTGTAACCAGAGTGCCTGGGGTCATATCTAGAGATAGCAGGGATTCTTCAAAAAGATCAGCAAAGCTTTCGCTCATGAAATTGTCCTATAGTTCGCTGCAAAAAGTGCAGCTTCCAGCCTGTATCGCCAGTTATACAGGGTCGGTTATCGGTCATCGCTTTCCTGACACTAAACTGGCGAAGATGTCAGAACTACGAAAAAAGAGGTCAAATTATACAGAGGATTGAGTCTGGTGAATAGGGTGTTGCGCAAAAAATGCGCAATCAGAGCAGTTGTGCCATGCTGGTTTGCAGGGTTTGGCGTAACTCACGCTGACAGGGTGGCAGAACAACGTCCAGATCCTCTTGAATCACAGTGGGCAAACGGTATTGCTCAGGGTTGCCAAAATAGTCGCGTATTTCACGCTCTTCATTGAAATCGTTGGCGGCTAGTTGAACGGCATCTCCAACACAGAACATATAGGCTGGCAGGTGATCGACTACAATTTCTGTACGCTGCACAGCATCAAGCATCAGCTGATTGGCTTCAACAAAACGCTGGTATTCCATGCGCCCAGCGGCTGCCATGATTTCCAGCCTGAAGTTGCTGAACCGCTGTGCATCAGCCGATTGTCGAAGGTAGGTGTGCAGCATACGTTCAACACGATCCAGTTCTTGTGAAAAATTTTCCGGCATAAAGTGCTCTGCCATACGCCGATCTTCTTCATAAGTTTCAAGGCGAGCTTCCAGCGCTTCAATCTGTTGTTGCAATGTACGGTTCTCAATAATCAGATTTTCCCTGTCACGTACCAAACTATGTACAACACGCTCGCTAGGTGTCAGGTTTTCTTCTCCGAATGTTGAAGGCAGTTGGGCTTCACCGAGAACCCCTTCAGATTCTTCAAACGCTGAGGTGCCACTAAGATCAAAACCAAATTTTTCCAGGTCAACCTGATTTTTTGAGAATTGTTCTGAAACTATCCGGTAGGCAAAAAATAATACAGCAGCTAATAGCAACACCCCTATGGGTGCTGCTATTAGCAAGATCAATTTTTTTTTGTCCCGGGGCTTTTTGGGTTCAGTTTGCTCCGGTGAAGCTGCTGTATCTTCAGTTGCCATTCACTGTGCGATCCATAGCCTGTGCTGTGTGCGATAAGTGCAGGTCGATGAAATCCACCATGATCTCTGCTGTTTCCATCAATATGGACTCAGCTTCCGGATTGATGGGTCGGCCCTGGGCATCTTTAGGCAGCAGATCATCCAGTTCGCTTAACTGGCGTATAGGAGGTTCATCCTTAGCCATACGGCGCTGGTTTTCGGTATCAACCTGCCATTGTTCTACTTCATCTCGCTGTGCGCGCACCTCGGTAATATTCAGTGGTACCTGGGTTTGTTGACGTTGTTCCTTGCTGCGCTCGACCTGTTTGTGCATGAATGTGAAGTCAGGATCATTGGCAATGCGTGCTTCATGACGACTGATCAGTTCATCTAAAAAAGGTGTCAGGCTTGGAAAACGTCCATGGCGCACAGGGTTCACTGTGTCCCAGGGCAGGGCGCCTTCCAGAGCGCTTTCACCAATATCTTTTTCATCGAATAAGGTTGGGAACAGAATATGAGGTTGTACGCCCTCATTCTGTGTGCTTTCACCGGATATACGGTAGAATTTGGCATGAGTCAGCTTCATCTGTCCGTGTTCAAGGGGGAGTAAGGTTTGTACTGTACCCTTGCCAAAAGTACGGCTTCCGACCACCAGTCCACGGTTATAGTCCTGTATAGCACCTGCAAAAATCTCAGATGCTGATGCGCTCAATCGGTTTACAATCACCGCTATTGGCCCATTCCAGGCTACTTTGGGGTCAAAGTCTCCCAGAATGTCGACACGGCCACTGGCATCACGGATTTGTACAGTGGGCCCGCGGCTGATAAATAGTCCGGTTAGTTCATTAGCTTCACGTAGTGATCCACCACCATTATTACGAAGATCTACGATCAGCGAATCAATATTTTCACTTTTCAGTTCTTCAATCAGTTCTTCTACATCCCGTGTGGTGCTTTTGTACTCTGGATCACCTGCCTGCATGGCGGTAAAGTCAATGTAAAACGCCGGGATTTCGATAACTCCGACCCGGTAGGGTTGGCCGTTGCGCTCCAGGTCCAGTATACGTTTTTGCGCGGCTTGTTCTTCCAGTCGTACTTTGTCTCTGACAATGGTGATCACCCGGTGCGCACTGCGGTCCATGGAGTCGGCAGGTATGATCTGCAGTCTTACCGTACTTTCACGCGGGCCACGGATAAGATTAACAACTTCATCCAGACGCCAGCCAATTACATCCTGTATAGGACCATCACTATCCTGACCGACACCTATAATGGTATCAGAGGGTTTGAGTTGTCCAGCAAGATCCGCCGGGCCACCGGGTACTAAACGCACCACTTTGGTGTGCTCATCTTCTCCCTGGAGTACCGCGCCGATACCTTCCAGTGACAGGCTCATATTGATCTGAAAGTTTTCCTGATTGCGGGGCGACAGGTACTGACTGTGCGGATCGAACTCGTGTGCAATGGCGTTAGCATAACGTTCAAATACATCTTCATTATTGGTCTGTGCCAGTCGATTTATCTGATTTTCATAACGTTGAATCAGGGTTTCGCGTGCTTCAGCCACACTCTGGTCAGCCAGTTTCAGGCTGATGAGTGCATTTTTTAGTCGCTTGTACCAGAGTTGCTCCATCTCCTCGGTAGTCTCTACCCAGTCAGCTTCAGTACGGTCTGTCTCTATGCTCTCTGAAGTATTAAAGTCGAAGCTATGCGATTCATCCTGCAGGATATCAAGCATGTACTCCAGGCGCTCCATCTGACGCTGATGAAAACGGTTATAGATGGCGAAACCTGTATGAGTGTTACCCATCAGAATTTCTAAGCCAATCGCTTCCCGAGCATGTTCAAACTCTCTGATATCGGCTTGATATAAATAAATTCGTGAGGGATCCAGGTCTTTGAGGTAGCGCACAAAAATATCAGACGAAAGCTGCTCATCCATTTTTTTGCCGCTGTAATGACTTTGCTGCAACGCTGAAATAACATCCAGCAGTGCTTCTTCATGTTGAGGTTCAGCTGAATAGCGTGCATGTACCTGGCCAACAGCAAGCAATAACGCCAGCACAAGGCCTGTCAGCAGGGGTTTAAATGTAAATCTGGTCATAGTCTGGGTAGTTCCTGATTAGTCCATGTGCGGATTAAGACACCATTCTTGTTACGGAGTTTCCTTGTGATTTGGTTCTATATTACAGGATGTGCCAGTGTAGTCATCGGCCGTACTAATGTAAAATTGAGTTAAATATAGTTTTAAAGACGGAGTAGTCTGTGAGCAACGATCTTAGCAAGACACTATTCAACCAGGCTCTGTTGGAGTTCATGGATGCTTCACCAACCCCTTTCCACGCTGTGTACCAAATGACAAACCTGTTAGATCGATCAGGGTTTCAGGCGCTGGATGAAAAAGCTGTCTGGCAATTAGAGCCTGGCTCTGCATATTACACAGTACGAAATGGCTCATCGATCATTGCCTGGCGTCAGCCACAGATCATAAAGGCTTTTCTCAGGGACTTCGGTTAACTGGCGCACATACCGACTCACCCTGTCTGAAAGTTAAACCTCAGCCAGAAATGCTACGCCAGGGATATTTTCAGTTGGGTGTCGAAGTTTATGGGGGAGTATTGTTGAACCCCTGGTTTGATCGTGACTTGTCTTTAGCGGGAAGAGTTACCGTTCGTGATAGCCAAGGCCAGCTTGCCAGTCATCTGATCAATTTCAATAAGCCAGTGGCCACTATCCCCAGCTTGGCCATACATCTTGACCGGGAAGCTAACTCATCACGTAGCATTAATGCCCAGACATTTTTACCTCCGATTATGGGACAGCAAACGAGTAAACCCGATTTCAGGGAGCTATTGAAACAGCACCTTGCTGATCAGGGGGTGACTAACCTGGATGCTGTGTTGGATTATGAATTATCTTTTTACGATTCTCAGAAATCGGCACTGGTCGGGCTGGATCAGGAGCTGATCTGCTCGGCTCGGCTGGATAATCTATTGAGTTGCTTTATTGGTTTGCAGGCTTTGCTTGCCGCTGATGCTGGACCCGGTCAGGTGTTAATCTGTAATGATCATGAAGAGGTTGGCAGCGCCAGTGCGTGTGGGGCGCAGGGGCCGATGCTGAGTCACTGGCTGCAGCGTGTTTTGCCTGCGGAGGTAAATCGCTACGAGGTGTTGGCCAACTCACTGTTTGTTTCAGCTGATAATGCCCACGGTCTGCATCCAAACTTTGCCGATCGTCATGATGATAACCACGGCCCCTTATTGAATAAGGGGCCGGTGATAAAAATTAATGCTAATCAGCGCTATGCCAGTAATAGTGAAACCAGTGCTGTGTTCAGGCACCTCGCAGAGCAGGTGGGTGTGTCGGTGCAAAGTTTTGTGGTGCGCAGTGATCAGGGTTGTGGAAGTACTATTGGGCCGATCATTGCGACAGAAACGGGAATACCAACCGTTGATGTCGGTGTTCCACAACTTGCTATGCACTCCATTCGTGAAACTGCTGGTAGTGATGATGCATGGTGCCTTGCTCGGGTACTGCAACGGTTTTATCAGACCCGAAAACTAGGTGCCTAATGGTTACTTTTACTCTTTTTCTTTACGCGTAACACGAATGCGCGGTTTTAGGTCGAGGTTCTGGCGATATATCTCCAGCTCCTCTTCCGTTTCCAGGCCGCTCATCAAGCGGTGGCTGTCGGGGTCATAACAGTTGATCAGTTCATCTTTAATGGTTTTTGACCAGACAGGAACACCCACGAAGTAGCCTGCGCGGCCAATAGCGTGAGCAGCGACTGGCGCGGTGATTAAAATAAAAATAATCACCGCCAGGCTTTTGGCCATCACCACCGCATCAAAAAAATGAAAGCTGGCAGCGATCATCATCAGGGTTATACCCAGTGCCCCGGCTTTGGTACTGGCATGCATGCGGGTAAGCAAATCAGGTAAGCGAAGTACTCCGACAGCTGCCAGGAGAATAAACAGTGAACTGGTCAGCATCAGGATTTTTATAATCCACTCAATCATCTCGTGGCCCTCCGCGTTCCAGAAAGCGTGCAAAGCCGATTGCAGCCAGAAAAGCTGTTAGTGCCGCCACAATGGCAACATCAATAAAACTGGCCGTATCGGTATAAATGGCATAGGCGCCGATTATCGCGACAATGACGGAGGCAAATAGCTCCAGTGCCACTACCCGGTCCGGCAGTGTCGGGCCGAGAATCAGGCGGATAAAAATAATGACCAATGCCAGACTTAAAATGGCAAAGGTCAGGTAAATGACAAATTGCACATTTCCTCCAATAAACGTTGCTTAGCGAAGAATTTCAAGAACCCGACGCTCCATCTCTTTGAGGCTGTTACGTACGGCTTGTTCATCATCAAGGAACATCGCATGAATAAACAAGACCCGGCGGTCATCAGACACATCAAGGCTGAGTGTGCCGGGCGTGAGTGAGATCAGATTAGCGACCATGGTGATCTCCATTTCAGTTCGGGCTTCCAGTGGCATGGCAATTACACCTGGCTTCATGTGCCAAATAGGCGTCACAATATCGAAAGCCACTTTCAAGTTTGCCATGATCAGTTCTTTGAAAAAGAAGAAAATAAAGCGAATCAGGCGTGGAAAACGGCTGGTGTAGCCGCGTAGCATCGGTATCTGGCGCTGCATCAGTCCCAGCACCAGATAGCCTACTACCAAGCCTGCAAACAGGTTAATACCACTAAGATCACCTGTCAGCATCACCCAGATTAGTGCCAGCAGCAGGTTCCACATAAAGGCCATCATGGCTTCACCCCCAGTACGGCTTCAATGTAGCCGCTAGGATTTAACAGCTGTTGTGCTGACATTTCAGCCATCAGATAGATAGGTTGACCGTTTAACCCGATAAACAGAGTGCAGGCAGCCAGTAGAATAACCGGCAGGTAAAGCGCAGCGAGTGACGGTGTCATGACTTGGTTTAAACCGCTAGCATCGGTCTCTTCAGGTAATTTTTTCCAGAAAGCTTCGGCCCAGATTTTAATCATGGAGTAGAGTGTCAGCAAACCCACCAACAGTGCTATACCAGTTACCACCCAGGCTTCAGCCTCAATGCCAGCACGTATAACAATAAATTTGGCAAAAAAGCCGGAAAGAGGGGGTAAGCCCGCGAGAGAAAGAGCAGGTATCAGAAACAAAATGCTCAGAACAGGGCGTGACTTATAAATACCACCCAGTTTTTTCAGATCATAGGTACCCAGTAAGCGGTGTGCTATCCCACTGATCAGGAACAGATTCGTTTTCACAATGATGTGGTGCATGATGTAAAACACCCCACCAACGATGGCCAGCGGTGTATAAAGTGCCAGCCCAAGAATCATATAGCCGATCTGGCTGACAATATGAAATGACAGTATACGACGAAACTCAAATTGTGCCGCGGCTCCCAATACCCCGGTTAGCATGGTGAGCGCGGCCACCCAGAGTAAAATATTGTGAGTAAATTCCGGGCTCTGGTTGAAAATAAGTGTAAACACCCGGAATAACGCATAGACCCCGACTTTGGTTAACAGCCCTGCAAACAGCGCCGATACAGCCACAGGACCGGTATGATACGAAGCTGGTAGCCAGAAAAACAACGGGAAAGCGGCGGCCTTGATACCAAAGGCCACCATAAACATCACAGCGATAACATCCACCATACCAGTATCTTCGGCCTGAGACAGCTTCACCGCAATATCAGCCATATTCAGGGTGCCGACCAGGCCATACAGCAGGCCGACTGCACTGAGAAAAATGGCTGAAGACAGCAGGTTCAGGGTGACATACTTTACCGCCCCTCCATCTGAGCACGCTCACCACCCAGAATCAGAAGTGCAAAAGAGGCCACCAGCATCACTTCAAACCAGACATACAGGTTGAAGATGTCACCAGTCAGAAAGGAGCCAGCGACACCGGCCAACAATAAGTGCATCAGCGGGTAATAGCCAAAGCGTTCATGGCTTGCGGAGGCTGAAGACAAGGAGTAAATGGCAATAGCCACAGCCATCATCCCGGTCAAAACTACCATGATGGCGCTGAGCATGTCTGCTACCAGTGTGATGCCATAGGGGGCTATCCAGCCGCCCATGTACATAACAACATGTCCCTGGTCCAGTACGCTGCTCAGTAACCAGATACTGGACGCCAGCAGTGTGATACTACCTACTACGGAGAGTATTTTTTGTACAATATTAGAGCGCCAGGCGAGTAGCGTCAGTGTACCTGTCAGAAGGGGAATAATGATCGGCAGGGCAACTTCAGGGCTCACGTATCGGTATCCTTCATCTGATCCAGGTTGTCTGTATGGATGATGTTATAAGCCCGGTGTATGAGTACCACGGAAAATGCCAGAACGCCAAAGGCTATAACAATGGCTGTCAGAATCAATGCCTGTGGAAGGGGGTCGGCAATGATACCATCAGGCTGCATGGCACCGACAGGAATAAGAGGTGGTGCCCCACGTGTCATGCCAGCTGAGGTGAAAATCAGCAGATTGGCGGCGTTGGATAGCAACATTAACCCGATAACCAGCTTAACAATACTGCGTCTGAGCATCATATAAATGGCGGCGGCATAAAGGCAGCCGGTAACGATGGCCATAATGGGTTCCATATTATCTCCTCCGTATCAGCGCTCTTCGGTTTCAGTTAAGGCAATGAGCATCAGCATGACTGAGCCAAATACCGTAAAGTAAACGCCAATATCAAAGATCAGCGGTGTCGACAGTTTAATCTCAGTGCCGCCAGGGAGAGTGACGGGCCACCATTGCGATGTTAGAAAAGCCTGTCCCTGGATCCAGGCAGGAAAAATCGAAAACATCGCCAAAAACAGACCAAACCCAATTAAGTTGCGTGGATCTACGCGCATCAGATCACGTGTGACAACAGCGCCAAAGGTAAACAGGTAGAGCGCAAAAGCCCCTGATGCTACCAGGCCTGCAATAAAACCACCGCCAGGCTCATTGTGACCACGTAACAGCAGAAAGACTGAAAACAGCAGTTGTAATGGCACCAGAAAGCGTGCAGCCACGTGCAGTATCAGCGTGCCTGGCTTCATCATCTTAGTGTTCCTCCTTCCTGGCACTGGCTGATGGTGTTTCCTGCTGGGCTTTGAGTTCATCCAGTGAGTGCACAATGTACTTTTCATGCAACTGCTTGGAAGGCAGAATCAAGGTGCCAGCGTAATGGTTGCCACCGGGTTGGGTGTCAGGACGGAACTTGATCATGGCATAAACACCCAGCGCGGCCAGCGCCAGTACAAAAATCTCCCCCAGCGTATCCAGCGCACGGTAATCCACCAGAATTACATTAACGATATTGCGCCCATAGGCCAGTGGCTGGCTGTTTTCGATCATGTAACCAGAGATAGATGGGAACAGCTGAACATCTATGGTCATCATGATCAGCAGGGTCATCAGGGTGCCGGTAAGAATCGCAACAAATGCATCTCGACCGCGCTCAGCAGGTGTGGAAATATTTGAGAAGCTCGGCAGACGGAAAAGCACCAGTACCAGCAGTATCACGGTCAGTGTTTCTACCAGGATCTGGGTAATGCCCAGATCGGTTGCACTGAATAAAATAAAAATTAGCGCAACACAAAAACCTACAGCACCCATGGAGGCTACCGCGCCAAGTCGTGAGTGAGTGATAGAGGCGGCAATAGCGGCCGAAATCAAGATCATAACAACCACAGCTTCATGAAGGTAAAGGTTTACGTCCCAGTTCCAGTGGAGTTCATAGCGCCACAACAGGGTGTAACCGGTGATACCGATAAAGCTCAGCAGAATGGTGCGCAGGTAGTTACGCATTGAGCCGTTTTGCAGCAGGCGGGTCTGCCATTCTGCAACCACAACAATACCCTGCATAAAGCGGAAGTAGCCAGCTTCAGGACCACGCTGAATAATCGGGTTGAGCACGGCCAGGGTGTCGCGCAAGGTGTTCCAGTGACGGTAGAGGAAATAACCCACTACAAGACTAAAGATTGAGAGCAGCAACGGTAGGTTGATACCATGCCAGAGGGCCAGGTAGCCATCAATCGGCTGTCCGGCAACAGCAGTCGATGCCGGTAGGGTGATGAAGCTGCCGGCAATACCCGGCATGAGCCCGAATACCAATGACAACAGGGTCAGCACCACTGGGCCTGCGAGCATTAATTTGGGCGCTTCATGTATGCTGCGTGCTTGCGGAATAAAGCGACCATAAAAAGGACGCAACGCGATCACCGCTGCCACAGCAACTACCAGGATGGCTGACGTGATTACCATGAGTACTATAGCCATACCCACTGGGCCGTCCAGCAGCGATTCGAGTAACAGCTCTTTGGCAACAAAGCCAAATAACGGTGGTAATCCGGCCAGCGATAGAGCCGCAAGCAATGTACACAGGGCGGTGATCGGCATGAGTTTTCTCAGCCCCCTAGTTGCGTAACGTCGCGGGTGCCGGTTTCATGATCAACAATACCGGCGAGCATGAAAAGAGCGCCCTTGTAGAGTGAGTGTGCCAGCAGGTAAGCCGCAAACGCGATCATGGCCAACTCAGTGCCAAGTCCCAGCAGTAAGGTCAGCGTTCCCAGTGCCATCACCGTTGAATACGCCAGCAGTTTTTTCAGGTCTGTGCTGCGAATCGCCATAAAGGCACCTGTCAGCATGGTGAGAGCACCGACACTGGTCAGGGTAGTGATCCAAAACTCAGTACCACCCAACTCCGGATGCAGGCGAGCCATCAGGTAGATACCGGCCTTAACCATGGTGGCCGAGTGAAGGTAGGCGCTGACTGGGGTTGGAGCCGCCATGGCATTGGGTAGCCAGAAGTGAAAGGGGAACTGTGCCGATTTGGTAAAGGCCCCTAACAACAGGCAGATCATCATGCCGACATACAGCGGATGTTCGGTAAGTATTTCAGAGCCGTTGAATATCTCTTGTAAAGAGTAACTGCCGCTTGCACCTGCCAGCATGACAAGGCCGGCCAACAGTGCCAGGCCCCCCGCGACTGTGATAATTAAGCCCTGCAGAGCCGCCTTACGTGCTTCGGCACTTTGATGATTAAAGCCGATCAGCAGGTAGGAGGTAATGCTGGTTAGTTCCCAAAATACAAACAGGGTGATCAGATTATCGGCAAGTACCAGCCCAAGCATGGATGCCATAAACGCCAGTAATATCACCAGAAAGCGGGCAAGTGACTCATGCCCTTTAAGATAACTGCCAGCGTAAAGGATGATGAAAGTGCCAATGCCGCAGATCAGCAGGGCAAACATCAGCGACAGCCCATCCAGTACCATCGTCAGGGAAATATCCAGACCGGGAATCCATGCGTACTCATGCACCAGAATTTCGCCACTGGCTATGAGCGGAATATGCGAGGCAAACCACAGGGTTAGTGCAGCAGGAACCAGTGCCAGCAGATTACTGGTGCGGGCCTTGTGTTTGCTATACAGCCAGGGTGTCAGCGCGGCCAGAAGGTAAATAACCAGTATGCTTAATTGCATGGTTTATCCTGTTATGACTCCGGTCGTTTAAACGTGCCCTTACCGTGAAGTAGGTCACTTTTTTTTATAAATTATGACTAACATTCTACATAAGTAGAAGATCCCGTAAAGGTTTAATCAAGCTTTATGTCCTGCGTTTCGAAGGGCTGAATGTCGCAAAACTGATGTTACAAGACGCATGCTGCCTGGAAAACAGGGTAGTTAGGTGATAGGGTTAAAACCATTGTAAACCGCTTTAAACCCAATGGAGTTTTGCCATCATGAGTGAGCATGATTCGAAAGATCCGATGATACCCGATGGTGAAGTGAACCCCATCAATACGGATTATCAGATAGGCCAGGATAATATCGAACTTAAAATTGGCCCGTTTGGTCTGGATATTCATAACCGCGTGTTTATGATTTCAGGTCTTACAGTCATTGCATTCGTTATATTAACTCTCGCGTTTCAGAGCCATCTGGAGCCCGGATTTAATAGCATGCGTAATTGGCTGACATCCAACCTGGACTGGTTTTTTATCAGTGCGGGCAATATTTTTGTATTGGTCTGTTTGTTTCTGATTGTGTCGCCTATGGGAAAGGTGCGCCTGGGAGGCACTGAAGCCAAACCTGATTTCAGCTATCTGGGCTGGTTTTCCATGCTTTTCGCAGCGGGGATGGGTATCGGGCTGATGTTTTTCGGTGTGTCGGAACCTCTGTCGCATTTTGCTTCCTCCATGGGTGGTACGGTGATGGAGAATGGAGTGCGTACAGATTGGGCCCCGCTGGGTGCCGCTGCCGGTGATGCTCTGGGAGCTGAACGTCTGGCGATGGCCGCTACTATTTATCACTGGGGATTACACCCTTGGGCTATCTATGCCGTGATTGCACTGGGATTGGCATTGTTTTCGTACAATAAAGGTCTTCCTCTGACCATGCGTTCAGTGTTCTATCCTTTGCTGGGTGAGCGTATATGGGGCTGGCCTGGACATATAATTGATATATTGGCCGTGTTTGCGACATTGTTTGGCCTGGCTACATCTTTGGGGTTTGGTGCCTCTCAAGCGGCGGCAGGTCTGAATTATCTGTTTGATTTACCGCAAGGAACTACAACTCAGGTACTCCTGATTTTTGGTATCACCATGATTGCCATGCTGTCGGTGGTAGCGGGTCTGGAAGCCGGGGTTAAGCGCCTGTCAGAAATCAATATGTCACTGGCTGTATTGTTAATGCTGTTTGTCATTCTGGTTGGGCCAACTCTGGCTATCCTGACTGGCTTTTTCGCTAATCTGGCAGCCTATTTCGAGCACCTGCCAGCACTGTCAAATCCAATAGGGCGTGAGGATTCCAACTTCGCCTCCGGTTGGACCGCTTTCTATTGGGCCTGGTGGATATCCTGGTCACCTTTTGTCGGCATGTTTATCGCGCGCGTCTCTCGTGGTCGCACCGTGCGTGAGTTTATGATTTCGGTCTTGCTGATCCCATCTGCGGCCTGTGTTCTTTGGATGACTGTATTCGGTGGTACTGCGATCAGTCAGTTTGTTGGTGGATATACAGGTGCAGCTGAAGCTGCATTACCCTTGCAGTTGTTCAGCATGCTGGATGTTCTGCCCTTGGCTCAGATCACCTCATTCATCGCCATTATTCTGGTGGTAGTGTTCTTCGTGACATCATCTGATTCAGGTTCACTGGTTATCGATACTATTGCGGCAGGGGGTAAAGTGAATGCACCGACACCTCAGCGAGTCTTCTGGTGCACCTTTGAAGGGTTAATTGCTGTGGCCTTACTGTTAGGCGGTGGTTTGGTGGCATTGCAGGCTATGGCTGTTTCCACCGGTTTTCCCTTCACTATCGTGCTACTGGTTGCTTGTGTAGCCACCTTGAAGGGGCTGGCATCCGAGCCGCGGCTGGGGTGAGGATGTAGTTTTGCAATTGGTGAGCCTTTACCGGTATCTCAATCTGGTAAAGGCTCGTTTTTTAGCTAAAGCCCTTGGGTTCAATATTAAATAGAGAGCCTAGCATGCAGGTTGAGCCAATCGAAGTTCTGGACTTTATTAGACGCTTTCCCCCTTTTGGAGAGTTACCTGAAGAAACGCTGTCCTGGGTTGCCAGTCAGATTGAGGTCGGGTATTTCAAGGCCGGTACTCAGATTCTGGAGTTTGGTCAGGAAGTGGATGCTCTTCATGTGATACGTTCGGGTGCAGTCGAAGTTTTTCGTCGCAATGGCGATCTGTACAACCGCTTATCTGAGGGCGGTTTTTTTGGTGAGTTTGGTTTGATGCGCAACAAAAAGATCCGATTTCCAGCCCTGGCGCTGGAAGATACACTGATCTATTTTGTGCCAGAACCTGTATTTACTGAACTGTTCGAGAAATTCGAACAGTTTGCGGATGCGGTTGAGATAGAAGACCGTACTCGTCTGCGTCAGGCAGTGTCCCGGCGTGAAGATGCCAATGAGTTGATGACATCGCGAGTTTCGGCACTGATCAGCCGTGAACCGGTGATGATGACCACCGAGGTGACGGTGCAGCAAGCTGCACAAAAAATGACTGAAGAGTCGATTTCATCCTTGCTGATCATGCATCCTGACAATCAAGTGGGTGAATCACCCATGGCCGGTATCATTACTGACAGGGATCTGCGAACCCGTGTGGTAGCAGCGGGTGTTGGCTTTGATACACCGGTGGCCAATATCATGACCGAAACACTGATTTCCATAGAAGCTAATCAGTATGTCTTTGAAGCTATGCTGACTATGCTGCGGTATAACCTGCATCATTTGCCGGTTATGCAGCGCAATCAACCAGTCGGTGTCATTGCAATTTCCGACATCATTCGCTATGAATCACAGAATAGCTTGTTTGTCGTCAGCAGTATTTTCCGTCAGCACACCCTGGAAGAGCTTAAAGCGTTGGTACCTGATGTACGTGCCTGTTTTGTGCGTATGGTCAATGAGGATGCTAATTCACACATGGTCGGCAGTGCTATGGCCGTAATCGGGCGCAGCTTTAAACAGCGTTTGCTTGAGCTGGGTGAAGAAAAACTCGGCCCGCCACCAGTCCCTTACTGTTTTTTGGCACTGGGCTCCATGGCTCGGGATGAAATGCTGATTGTCACGGATCAGGATAATGCCATGATTCTGGATGATGCCTTCGATCCAAAGCAACACGACAGCTATTTCAAATCCCTGGCTGAATTTGTCAGTGACGGGTTGGATGCCTGTGGCTATACCTACTGTACTGGCAATATCATGGCAACCAATAAACAATGGCGGCAACCACGCCAGGTATGGGCTGGCTATTTTAATGATTGGATTGATAACCCAAGTGCAGAAGGGCTGCTGCATAGCTCAATTTTTTTTGATCTGGATGGAGTCTGGGGCAAAACGGCTTGGGCGGATCAGCTCAACGATATGATAGTACGCAAAGCTCAGCGCAGTCCGCGTTTTCTTGCGTGCATGTCACGCAATGCATTGAATCGTACGCCACCGCTTGGGTTTTTCAAGGATTTCGTTATGGAAAAGGATGGTCGGCAAAATAATACTATTAACATGAAACGCCGGGGCACGGCTCCTTTGGCTGATCTGGTGAGAGTGCATGCATTGGCAAGCGGATCAACGGCACGCAATTCGTTTGAGCGTCTGGATGATATAATCAAGTCTGATATTTTGCCGCGTGGACGAGGGCAGGATCTGCGCGATGCACTGGAATTTATTTCAATGGTGCGTATTCGTCATCAAGCCCTGTCATTACAAAATGGTGAGGACCCGGACAACAATATTGCACCTGAAGCCTTGTCAGATTTTGAACGTAAAAACCTGAAAGATGCTTTTCAGATACTCAGTAATGCACAAAAATTCATGAAATTTCGCTATCAAGCAAGCCGCTGAGCTGAGGTGAGTCTTGTTCTATCTTGGATCATCAACCCAAAAAAGTCGTGCTGCTGAGGAGCCGTCTCCGGACTGGTCAACCTTTTATACTCAGCAGGCAAATAGTGTGCAGGATGAGCGCCTGAAAGCTTTTTACAGCGCAGGTGTTATTGAACCCTCTACACCCTTGAGCGAGGTGCCTTTTGTGGCACTGGATTTTGAAACGACTGGCTTTGATCCAAAACGTGACGGCATTGTCAGTATTGGCCTGGTGCCTTTTGATCTGAGACGTATCCATTGTGCCGGTGCAAAACACTGGATTGTCCGACCGAGAACACCGCTGGATAAGGATTCAGTCGTGATTCACGGCATTACCCATTCCGATATTCAATCCGCACCTGATCTGATGCGGGTGCTTGAGTACCTTTTAAAAGCCCTGGAAGGACGGATCGTTGTTGTTCATTATCGCAATATCGAGAGAGCGTTCCTGCATGCGGCGTTAGAAAAGCGCCTGCATGAGGGTATTTTGTTCCCAGTCGTCGATACCATGGAGCTGGAAGCCCGTGTGCATCGTGCCAGGCCCCTGGGCTTTTGGCAAAAAATCAGAGGTGCAGAGCCCGAGTCGATCCGCTTGGTAGATAGTCGCAGTCGTTATAATTTGCCTTATTACAATCAGCATCATGCCTTAACCGATGCTTTGGCAACGGCAGAGCTGCTCATGGCGCAGATTGCTTATCGCTTCAGCCCACAAACACCGATCAGTGAGCTATGGAAATAGGGGTACCTCACTCTTCAACTTTCAGAGCTTTTCTCAACTGACGCCGCTGTGACACCGCAATGCCACCCAGAATCATTAACAATGCCAACAGATGATTCCAGCGGGGCATTTCATCCATAAAGCTGACACCCACCAGCACCGCCCAAACAGGAATCAGGTAGTTGATCAGTGAAACAAAGCTGGGGCCAGCCAGGGCGACCAGCTTCAGGTAGATCACAGTCGCTATACCGGTACAGATAAAGCCAAGCAGAGCGATAGCAAGTAATGTCTGTTGTGAAAAATCAGCAATATTATTCAGCCCGGGCAGGCCTGTCAGATGCTCAAGGTCGCTAAAGCCCTGGGTGAAGGCGGCCAGTGGCCAGATCATGCAGGCAGCCATCAGCAGGACAGATGCTGAGGTGCTCCAGGGATCACTGGCGGGTTTGCGTCGGGCAATAATGGTGTTCAAACCATAACAGATTGCGGCCAACAGAACGGCTAACTGCGCCAACAAAGCTTCACCGGTGAGGCTTATAGCACTGAGGGTTGTCGGTCCCAGCAAGACCAGGATTCCGCAAAAACCAATAAAGAAGCCAATTAGTTTGTGCCGGTTCAGCGGCTCATCCGGAATGAAGAAATGCGCCAGTAAGGCTGTAGCCAGTGGCATCACTGCCATCAGAATACCAGCCAGCCCACTGTCGATACGCTGTTGACCCCAGCTAATCAGTGTAAAGGGTAAGGCATTGCCGATCAGTGCCATCGCCAGCATGAACAGCCACAGTCGTGTGCCTTGAGCCAGAGGGCGACGTAATAGCAAGGCGATCGGAAACAGCAATAAACAGGCCAAAAGGTTACGCAGAAAGACAGTTGATGCCGGGCTTAACTCCCGAACGACGAGGCTGGTCAGGGCAAATGAACTTCCCCAGATGATTGCCAGTGCAACTAAGAGTAGCCATTGAATCATTGGGCGTTTTGCCATTTTATATCCCATATCTTGTAAATAAAACAGTATCTTAGCTGAATATTATCTATAAACCAGCGGATAAAAGTAAAAAAGCAGAAAACTTTTGTTTAAACAATTTAAGCTTCAATT
This sequence comes from Nitrincola sp. A-D6, assembly GCF_000764495.1. Classification (GTDB taxonomy): domain Bacteria; phylum Pseudomonadota; class Gammaproteobacteria; order Pseudomonadales; family Balneatricaceae; genus Nitrincola. The sequence goes on along the minus strand of NZ_JRLB01000075.1, from coordinate 10,370 downwards.
GTTTTAGGTATTGTCAGTCATAGTCATTTCCATCTAAGCTGATTAGAAACCTGGTTACAACACAAGTTACAACACAAGTTACAACACAAGTTACAACACAAGTTACAACACAAGTTACAACACAAGTTACAACAACAGGATACCTGTCATGAAGCTATATGGATCAACGACCTCGCCCTATGTCCGCCGTCTTAGAGTCTGGCTGGAAGATGTTCCTCATGAGTTTATGAATATTGATATTTTCAGTCCAGAGGGCCGAGCCACGCTGCAGCAGATTAATCCGGCATTGAAAGTGCCCATGTTAGTGGATGACTGGCAGGCCGTGTTTGATTCACGAGTAATTTATAACTATTTGAATCATAAGTTAAACAAAGAAGTAACAACGATTGATGATGAAAATGCCATCACGCTGATCAACGCCGCCAATGATTCGCATGTTGAGTTGTTGCTGCTATCACGTTCGGGTATCGATATTGAACAGGACGCACTGTTCTTTAACTTGCAGCGTGAGCGTATCGCGTCATCACTCAGGGTGCTGAATGAACAGGTTAAGCTGGGTGCTTTTGAATACTGGCATTTCCCGGCTATCTGTCTTTACTGCCTGATCGACTGGGTGATGTTCCGAGGCATGAATGATTTTTCGTCTTACCCTGACTTGCAGGTCTTCCATCAACGCCATGCCGCACGTGAAATTTTGCAGGAAACCGATCCGCGTCTCTGAGTATTGACTGGTGCGGCCTGTTCTACCTAATGGACTTGAGAGTTGATGCGATGACACAAGACCAGAGCCTGATTCTGGTAATACTGCTGGCCACCATGGTGCTGTTCATGTGGGGGCGTTGGCGCCATGATATGGTTGCAGGAGCGGCCTTGTTGGCCTGTGTCCTGGTTGGATTACTGGATTCAGCACAAGCCTTTACCGGATTTTCCCACCCCGCCGTGGTGACTGTTGCCTGTGTGCTGGTGCTGAGCCGTGCGCTACAGACTTCGGGTGCTGTGGATATTTTAACGCGCTATGCTTTACCCAAAAATGCCGGGGTGACACTGAGTATTGCCGCCCTGACAGGTCTGGGTGCTTTGCTTTCCGGTTTTATGAATAATGTTGGTGCAATGGCGCTGTTGATGCCGGTTGCCATGCAGATGTCCGGTCGTCTTGGCTTGTCATCCGGGCAGGTCCTTATGCCTTTGGCCTTTGGGACGATTCTGGGGGGGATGACAACCCTCATAGGTACACCACCCAACCTGATAGTGTCTGGCTTCCGCTCTGAACTGGAATCCGCTGGTGCATTTTCAATGTTTGATTTTACCCTGGTAGGTTTGCCGGTGGCTTTGGTGTGTGTGTTATTCGTTGCCCTGCTGGGTTGGCGGCTGGTACCGGTCAGAAAAAATGGGGCGAGTGAAAGCTTCGATACAGGAGCCTATATTACCGAGGTTCGGGTCCCTGAAAAAAGCAAGGCTGCTAACCAGCGCTTACGGGATATTGAGGCGGTTCTTGATGAAGCTGATGCTCAGATAATTGCCCTGGTACGTAACGAGGTGAAAATCAACGCACCAGGCTATGGCCGCAAAGTTCTGGCCAATGATATTCTGATTATTGAAGCCGATGTTGAGTCATTGTCGGATGTGTTAACCAGCCTGGGGCTCAAACTGGAGGAGGCTACAGAGGGTAGGGAGCCTTCTGATGTTGATCAGGAGAAAGATGACAAGGAAGCCGCAAGTCCTGCGGAAACTCTATTGGTTGAACTGGTCGTCAGAGAAGAATCTGCACTGGTTGGACGCTCTGCTAAAGATATCTTGCTGCGAACCCGCTACGGGATAAATCTACTTGCCTTGTCCAGAGAGGATCATAAATCTCATGCCCGTTTAAGGACGATAAAAATAAAAGCAGGCGATCTGTTGCTGATGCAGGGGCCACAAGACACAGTTATGGAGTTTGCGTCTGATTACAGTTGTATACCGCTTGCTGAGCGCGAACTGAATATACCGGATAAAAACAAGGCGATTACAGCCAGTGTAATATTTGTTGCCGCTATCGCTCTGGCTGCCTTCGGTATTTTACCCACAGCCATTGCCTTCGCTTTCGCGGTGCTGGTCTCCATGCTAGCCAAAACCCTGCCGTTGCGCTCTATTTATACAGCAGTCGACTGGCCGGTAATTGTACTGCTTGGTGCCCTGATCCCTGTGGCCAATGTAATGGAGTCCACGGGAACCGCTTCTTTAGTTGCAAACTTTTTACTGGAGACGATAGCGCAGGGTAACTCTGTATTGGCCCTGGCATTGATTTTAGTCGTAACCATGCTCTTATCCGGGGTGATTAATAATGCCGCCACCGCCGCGATAATGTGCCCAATCGCTATAGGAACAGCATCGTCCTTCAACTTGAACCCGGATGCCTTTTTAATGGCAGTAGCTATCGGTTCTTCCTGTGCATTTTTAACCCCGATAGGCCATCAAAATAATACCCTGATCCTGGGGCCGGGGGGATTTCGTTTTGGTGACTACTGGCGCTTGGGCTTACCGGTTGAGTTGCTGGTATGTGCGGTGAGCCTGCCATTACTGCTTATTTTCTGGCCGCTTTGACACTTGGTTTAGTCTATATAGCTACAGGGTGGCTCAGGCTGATCTCTACGGGGTGGTTGTGGTATGTTGTTGGTTAACAACTTATCCGATGTAGAAGGAGAGCATGGATTGAGAAAGCCTGTAATTGCAATTACCGGTCCTGAGCGAGGAGCTTTGGGGCCGCGAAGCCTGGTTGCGCTGATGGTTCGTCTCTATGGTGGGCAACCTTTACAGCTCAGACCCAGTCAGCATGCTCAATTATCTGAGTTTGCGTTTGATGGGGTTGTCGTCACCGGTGGTCATGATATCGATCCGGTACTCTATGCATCAGAGCCTGAAGTGGAACCTAAATATGATTCAGCCAGGGACCAACTGGAAAAAGCTGTTATTGACCAGGCCTTGTTCCGAGAGGTTCCGTTATTGGGTATCTGCCGCGGAGCCCAGTTGTTGAATGTTTGTCGTGGGGGCTCTCTGCATCAGGATCTCAAAACCAAACGCCGGAAAACATCCAACCGGCGAACTCTGTTGCCACTGAAAACTCTGTTGCTGGAAACTGATGGATTACTTAAGCAACTGCTGGGCCCTGGGCCTTGTCGTATTAATAGCCTGCATAATCAGGCTATGGATCGTATTGGTAACGGCCTGCGCATTGCGGCGCATGACCTGGATGGTATCGTTCAGGCTATAGAAGATCCCCAGCAACCTTACCTTCTTGGGGTGCAATGGCATCCAGAGTTTCTGATTTTCATGCCTCGTCAGCGGCGCTTATTCGAACAGCTGATTAAAGTATCTGTAGAACAGCGCCTGCAAACAGCTCAATAAAGCGCAGTACCGGCAGCTCGTGCAACCGATGTCCTCAGCGTTTCCATCACTGGACTCTCCATCTGCCAGAAATGCCAGTAGAGCGGCACATCCAGACTGTAACCGGGCATCACATCCACCAGTTGTCCCGATTGCAACTCATCAGCCACTTGAAGTTCCGGCATCATGCCATAACCCAGACCTGCTTTGGCGGCTTTGATGAAGCCCTCTGATGAGGGTAAGTGGTGGGTGTAAAGTGGCTCGGTTCCGGCTACATCAGCAAGAAACTGATGCTGCAAGCGGTCGTCCCGGCTGTAAACCAGGCAGGGGGCCTGATGGAAGGTAGCTGGCTCTGGTGGCGTCAAATGGTAGCGTTGAATAAAGGCTGGGCTGGCCAGTGCGCGGTAGCGCATCACGCCCAGAGGAATGACATCCCCGCCATTAACCGGTTCGGCGCTGGCGCACAGGCAAGCCATCACCTCACCCTGTTTCATCCGTCGCAGTCCAACGGCCTGGTCTTCAACAGATACCTCAAAGCGCAGAAGAGGGTAGTCTTCCAGCACCAATGCGGCAGGTAGCCAGGTGTCCAGCGAATCAGCATTTACCGTGATGCGGATGATCAGATCTTCCGGGTTAGCCGATAGTTCCAAACCCGCTTCAAGTTGTCTGACTCTTTGTAAATGGTTATGTAAGCGTTGTCCCAGAGATGTAGCTCTGGGCGGCTGACTGCGGATGAGCACAGGCTGACCCAGTAAATGCTCCAGTTGCTTGATACGTTGACTGACTGCGGACTGCGTCAGATGCAGGTAGTTGGCCGCTTTTTCAAAACCGCCCTGTTCCAGTACGGCGGCCATGGCTTGTAGCAGGCGGTAATCAATCATAAGCTTAGCTAATATTCCGTAAATATAATTCGTTGGATTAATGATAGCTGGCTTCGTTAGTCTTGCACAGTATGTTGATGGGTTTTTATCAGGGAGTCTGGCATGTCAGTGTTTTTTACCGGTTATATTGTTGCGTTGGGATTAATTGTCGCCATAGGGGCGCAAAATGCTGGGTGCTCAGTCAATCCATGCGTGGCAATCACCGCGTGGTCATTGCACTGGTTTGTATTCTGTGTGATGCGATTCTGATTACGCTGGGAGTGTATGGCGTCAATCAACTTAAGGTATGGGTGCCGCCACTGATTCCAGTACTCAGTTGGATGGGAGTGGCGCTATTGCTGTGGCTGGCATTCAACGCGGCACAGCGAGCGCTGAAAGGTACCGGCGGTTTGCAAGCAGCCAAGCCGGTGAGGGTGCAAAATGCCTGGCAAGTGGGGCTTACTGCCCTGGCGATAACCCTGCTTAATCCGCACGTATATATAGATACAGTGGTATTGATTGGCAGTGTCGGCGCCGCCCAGAGTGATAAGCTGATGTTTGTATTCGGTGCCTGTTTTGCTTCACTAACCTGGTTCACTATGCTGACCGGCTTTGCGCCCAAACTGGCAACCTACTTACGCTCCCCAACGCATTGGCGTGTATTTGATGGCGGTATGGCGGCACTTTTGTGCCTGGTGGCTATGACACTTGTGCCCTGGAACTAGCCTGTCTTACTAATTGAGTTGAAAGAGCGACGGGTTTTTTGACTTACCCTGAATCCTTGCTAGGCTAAATTAAATTGAGATTCCATCTGTAAAACCTAGGCCATCAATCTATTATCACCTTGTAATAGAATTATGCCATCGGGCAATAATTTAACTTAAGACTGAGGCCTTCTTAACTGAAAGAGGTGCCTCATGAAAATAAGAAATCATTTGCTTTATCACGATACAGGTGAACGTGCCAGCTGGAATGAAACGCCCAATAAACGGGGAAATTTAGTTGAAAAAAAGCCTGCTTTTATTGTGATTCATTATACCGGTGGTAGCACGGTGGAGTCGGCCGTTTCTACTTTTAAAAATCGTAATAGCCAAACCTCAGCTCATTTGGTGATAGGAAAAGATGGCAGTACAGTACAAATGGCACGTTTTCATGAACGCTGCTGGCATGCAGGACGTTCTGAATGGCAGGGCACACGGAATTTAAACAGCTATTCTGTTGGTATTGAACTGGTGAATTGGGGCTGGCTGATGGGTGAGCCCGGACACTGGCGCTCCTGGGCGGGCACCCCGGTGGAAGACGAGGGTGTAGTCCGAATGGCGCATAAATATGATGGCCAGTTACGTGGTTGGGAAGCCTATTCGCCTGAACAAATGCAAACAACGATTGATATTGTGCGCGCCTTGCTGCAGCACTACCAGCTTTCGCCAGAGGCTATAGTGGGACACGATGATATCTCTCCCGGGCGAAAACAGGATCCAGGCCCCGCTTTTCCCATGGTGCGTTTTCGCAATATGTTGATGTCTCGAATGGATGACCGTGTAGATGAGCCAATTGAATCAGATACTACACATCATGAAACTGTTTTTAGTGTAACCGCGGTATCCGGGCTTAACCTCAGAACAGGCCCTGGTATCGATACTGCTGTGGTTAAAACACTGCGTCGGGATACCCAACTTATTCGCTTGGAAGCAGAAGGAAAATGGTGGTTAGTCAGTGAGTTGGTTAATGGTCAGGCTGATACAACCGGTTGGGTTTACAGTCATTGGTTGACACCCTTGAGGCCCTGATTATCGAGTGCGCGTTATGTTCCAGCTGAACCTTGTCATGCTATCCTAGCGGTTTTGTAATCAGAGCCTGCGAAGAGTCCGATGCGTTATTTCGATTGTGTGATTATTGGGGCTGGCGCTGCTGGTTTGATGTGTGCGGCAACGGCGGGGCAGCGGGGCCGACGGGTTTTGGTTGTGGATCATGCCAATAAAGTTGGCAAGAAAATACTTATGTCAGGGGGAGGGCGGTGTAACTTCACCAATCAATGGGTGGAGCCGGCTAACTTTTTGTCAGCCAATCCGCATTTTTGTATTTCTGCACTGAAACGCTTCAGCCAATATGATTTCTTGTCGCTGGTGGATAAGCATCAACTGGCCTACCACGAAAAAACCCTGGGGCAGCTGTTTTGTGATAATCGCGCCAAGGATATTCTTAATATTCTGTTGGCGGAATGCGAAGCCGGGGGAGTGACTATCGAAACCCGCTGCGCGGTTCAGCAGATTACCCAACTGTCCTCCATTGATACGGCAACTCACACACAACAAACTGAGCCAGATACAGCCAGGTTTGAGCTGCAAACTGCCCTGGGTCCTGTGCGCTGCGAGTCATTGGTTGTAGCGACCGGTGGCCCTTCTATTCCCACCTTGGGTGCCAGTGGTTTCGGCTATGATCTGGCCAGGCAGTTTGGCTTGCAAGTGACTGATCTACAAGCCTCATTGGTACCCTTCACCTTCAAAGGCGAACGGCTTGCGCTGGCGCAATCCCTGGCGGGAGTGGCACTGCCGGTGAGTATCAGCTGCAACAATCAGACGTTTAAAGAAGCCTTGCTGTTTACCCATAAAGGATTGAGTGGCCCGGCGGTACTGCAAATCAGTAATTATTGGCATCCGGGCGAGGCGGTCCAGATCAACTTTTTACCTGATCATGACCTGCAAGCCTGTTTGCGTGAATGGCAACAGGCGGGTGAAAAGGCCGAATTGAAAACTCTGCTATCGCGCTTACTACCCAAGCGTGTTGTGCTTGCCTGGTTGGCATTCCCTGAGTTACAGGCGTTGGTTGACAAGCCGGTCGCACAGCTTAGTCATGCCGATATAGCCGCGTTAGCCAGCGTGTTTCAGTGCTGGTCTTGCATCCCGGCCGGAACTGAGGGTTATAAAACCGCTGAAGTCACCCGCGGTGGTGTATGTACCGATCAGATCTCTTCAAAAACTTTTGAAACCAAATCCGTAGCTGGCCTGTACTTTATTGGTGAGGTTCTGGATGTAACCGGCTGGCTGGGCGGATTTAACTTTCAATGGGCCTGGAGCAGCGGTTGGTGTGCCGGGCAATATGTTTGAAACTTGCCTTGCAAAGCGTTTGTTGGTGCTTTAAGTCAACTAAGGTCTAACGTATTATATTAACAGTTAATGACAGTTTTCCGGGGTATTAATGGGATCTATTATAGAGGTTCGTCAGGTCAATAAAGCCTTTGGGGCGTTGCAGGTTATTAATGACTGCTCTATTCAGGTTGAAGAAGGCTCTATTACCGGACTGATTGGTCCTAACGGTGCAGGCAAGTCCACACTGTTTAACCTGATTGCCGGTACCTTTGCTCCGGATTCCGGCAGTATCCATTTTGCCGGTGACGATATCACCGCTGTTCCGTCTGACCAGCTGTTTCATCGTGGTTTGTTGCGCACCTTTCAGATCGCGCAGGAGTTTTCTCACATGACCGCACTGGAAAACCTGATGATGGTGCCCCCTCAGGCAGGTGAGAATATCTTTAATACCTGGCTGCGTCCGGCTCTAGTGCATGAGCAGGAGTTACAGGTGCGCCAGAAAGCCATGGATGTTATCGAGTTTATTGGCTTAAAACATGTGCGTAATGAACTGGCTGGCAATCTGTCCGGTGGACAGAAAAAACTGCTGGAACTGGGTCGTACCATGATGGTGGATGCCCGTGTGGTGTTACTCGATGAAATAGCCGCTGGTGTTAACCGTACCTTGCTTCAGGATCTGATCCGCAATATTCAGCGTTTGAATCAGGAAATGGGCTATACCTTTTTGGTAATTGAGCATGATATGGATATGATCGCACAGTTGTGTAATCCGGTGATTGTACTGGCGCAGGGTAGCGTTATGGTTGAGGGTAGCATTGAAGCGATTCAAAATAATCAGGAAGTGATCGAAGCCTACTTTGGCAACGATGCACACTGATCTGACAGAGATAGATAATGGCACTATTTGAAGCGACCAATGTGCACGGCGGTTACGGTGGTATGAATATCCTCAATGGTGTGAATATGACTGTTGAGGCGGATGAGATCGGCGTCATCGTCGGCCCTAATGGTGCAGGAAAATCCACTATGCTGAAAGCAATCTTCGGATTGTTGAAAGTCAGCGAAGGCTGTATCAAGCTGCGTGGAGAAGAGATCACCAATGCCGACCCGGTTGAACTGGTAAAGCGTAAAATGGCGTTTGTTCCTCAGGAAAAGAATATCTTTCCCTCCATGACGGTACAGGAAAACCTGGAGATGGGCGCCTTTAGCTGCAAGGATAGTTTTGCGCATATGCTCGACCAGGTGTACGGGTTTTTTCCGCCTTTAGCCGACAAACGTCAGCAGCCTGCAGGTGAATTGTCCGGTGGTCAGCGTCAGATGGTGGCGATGGGGCGGGCCTTGATGACTGAGCCCAGCCTGATTCTGCTGGATGAACCTACAGCGGGCTTGTCGCCCATGTATATGGCCGAAATATTTGAACGCATTATCACCATTAATAAAGCCGGTGTCGGTATCCTGATGGTGGAACAGCATGCCAAGCAGGCTCTGAAAATAGCGCATAGAGGCTTTGTACTGGTTGCAGGTCAGAACCGTTTTACCGATACCGGTGAAAACCTGATCAATGATCCCGAAGTAGCCAAGGCCTTTCTGGGTGGCTAAGGGCTTGAGGATAATCTTTTGAACGAATTGGTCTTTTTTGTAAATAACGTAGTGGTTTCCGGGCTGACGATAGGTTCAATTTATGCGTTGGGCGCTGTTGGCATCACACTGATCTTCAGCATCTTGCGGTTTGCTCACTTTGCCCATGCTGATTTGATGACACTGGGTGCGTTCTTCGCATTTTTTCTAACCAGCCTCTTTCCTGCTGTGGGTCCCGCCGTGGGTTTGCCGACAGCGTTTGTCATGCTCCCACTGGCAATGGCACTAACCGCAGTGTCAGCCGTATATATCGATAAAGCCTTTTATCGCCCACTGCGCAGCCATGGTGTTAAACCGATTGTGTTGGTAATGGCGTCTTTAGGCGTCACGCTAATGCTGCAGGGATTGATCCGGATGTTCATGGGTACTGGAGCCCGCAGTCTGTATATTGATGATCGTAAAGAAATATATCGTATTGAACTGCCGTTTGATCTGGCTAGCCGTCCGTTGGTATTGACCGACCCCCAGATTCTGCTGTTACTGTTTTTAGTTGTGGCGGTTATCGCCTTGCACCTGTTTTTAACCCGCAGTCGCTTGGGTAAAGCGATGCGAGCCATGTCAGATAATCCGGATCTGGCACGTGTATCCGGTATTAATACCGATACAGTAGTTAAGGTGACCTGGGTGATTGCCGGTTGTCTGGCTGCCGCGGCTGGAACCCTCTTGTCGCTGGACGTTTCATTGAAGCCTGACCTGAGTTTCCATCTGTTACTGCCGATTTTTGCGGCGGCTATTGTAGGGGGGGTTGGACACCCCTACGGTGCACTGGCAGGAGGATTCGTGATAGGTTTTGCCGAAACTCTGTCAGTGTTTAATTGGTCGGTACTGTTGCGTCCAGTACGCGATTATCTTTGGTTTGATATACCGGCCAATCTGTCATTTGTCTCCAGTGAATACAAGATAACCGTTCCCTTCTTTATTTTGCTGGCTATTCTGGTGTGGCGACCTACAGGGCTATTTAAAGGTAAGGTGTTGTGATGCTGATGAAATTACCGATGAAAGAAACCCTGCTGATGGTTGCACTGGCAGTTACTCTGTTATTGCTAATCCAGGTGATGGGGACAGCCTATGGCGTCAGGGTGCTGGTAGAGGCCAGTTGTTATGCCATTATTGCGTTGGGCTTGACCATTCAATGGGGTTATGCCGGGTTATTTAACGCTGGCATTATGGGCTTTGTAGCACTGGGTGGTTTTTCGGCCATGCTGCTGACATTTCCGGTTAATCAGAGTTTCTGGGAGTCAGATCTTTCTGGTGAGTTGGGTTTGGCGTTTATGAAACTACTGGCGGCTGTGGTGTTGGTAACGGCAGTAATGCAGTTGCATCGCATCTCTGTACCTCGACGTATTCGTTTACCAATTATACTTATTGTGCTGGCCAGTGTTTATTTATGGGTAGTTAATGCTTTTGCGCCTGTGTCTCAGTC
>NZ_JRLB01000074.1 GCF_000764495.1 Nitrincola sp. A-D6 | reverse complement strand
AGGTTTTACCCTGACGGTCAGCACCATGAACATGAAAAACAGACTTTGCAATATCAACACCAACACGGATAATAGTCATCTGTGCTTCTCCTCATCGTTAGATGGTTTGTGGTCTACTCACCATTTTGGCACATAGATGCCGGTTAGGTGAGGAGGAGTCCATCCCATTGTGTCACACCAAAGCGATACCACCACCCCAGCATGGCACTAACCCACATGTCACCATGGAAAAAGCGCTGAGTGGATAGATTGAAGGGGTGTGGCGGTTTTTATGCTAGAATAACGCGCTTAATAATGATGCAGCGCAAGGAATCGTCGATGACTGAACCTCAAGGTACTCGCCTTAATATACGTCCCATTACACTGGCTGATTACCCTCAGTTGGCTGATATTATGGCCAAAGTCTATCCAGATCTTGGCGGTGCCTGGTCCGAAGCAACCCTGGCCAAGCTAATCCGGCTGTTTCCCGCAGGACAGATCGCCATCGTTGACCATGATAAAGTGGTTGCTGTGGCATTGACGCTATGTGTTAAGTATGACAAATACTCGATACCACATCGCTATGATGAGGTGATCAATGAAGCGCGCATCCCTGGTCATAATGCCAAGGGCGATGCGCTTTATGGGCTGGATGTGTTTGTTGACCCCAACTACCGCGGTGCAAGGTTAGGGCGGCGTTTGTATGAGGCCCGTAAAGAACTCTGTCGCGATCTTAACTTACGCGCGATCCTGGCCGGTGGTCGTTTGCCTGGTTACCATAAGGTGGCTGACCAGATGGAGGTTACCGACTATATCGAGGCGGTAGGGCGCAAGAGTATTCATGATCCGATCCTGTCTTTTCAGCTATCCAACGACTTCACTGTTAAGCGACTGATGCGCGGCTACCTGCCTGAAGACACCAACTCAGCCGGTTATGCGACACTGCTCGAATGGGACAATATTTTTTACGAGCGTGACGATAACAGCATTGCTTATGAAAGTATCAAATCGCAAGTGCGTGTCGGTGTGGTGCAATGGCAGATGCAACATACCCACTCAGTGGATGACCTGTTAAATCAGGTTGAATTTTTTGTCGATGCCATGTCTGATTACCGTTCAGATTTTGCGCTTTTCCCTGAGTTTTTCAGCGCACCGTTGATGGGTCTGGCGCCGGACTTGTCTGCAGTGGAAGCGATGCGTTTTCTGGCCGGTTTTACCAAAGAGATCTGTTATCGCATGTCGCAGATGGCGGTGAGTTATAACATCAATATTATTGCGGGCTCTTTACCCCTGATTGATAACGATGAAGTCTACAACGTAGCCTATCTTTGTCGTCGGGATGGTAGCGTGGAAGAGCAGCGTAAAATTCACATCACACCTTCAGAGCGGCGTGACTGGATTATCAGTGGTGGCGATCGTATCCAGACCTTTGAAACGGATGCCGGCAGGGTAGGGATTCTGATCTGTTACGATGTTGAGTTTCCTGAACTGGGCCGCATTCTGGCAGAACAGAAACTCGATATCCTGTTTGTACCTTTCTGGACAGATACCAAAAACGGCTACTTGCGGGTTCGACATTGCGCTCAGGCGCGGGCGATAGAAAATGAGTGCTATGTGGTAATCGGTGGCTCTTGTGGTAACTTGCCCCGCGTAGACAATGTTGATATTCAATATGCCCAAAGTGCCGTATTCACACCCTCAGACCTGTTCTTCCCGCACGATGCCATACAAAGCGAAGCCGTGGCCAACTCCGAGCAGTTACTCTTTGCTGATCTGGATATCGATAAGCTGCAGCAGTTGCATTTTGAAGGCTCGGTCAATAATTTGCGTGATCGTCGTCATGATCTGTACCGACTGAAATGGTTTGATGATGCGGAATAGCGTTGCATAGACAGGGTGCAAATGAATACTATAGTAAAATACTAGGTTTTTTATGGTCTGTTGTGCTCCATTTCCATGCCATGGTGCGTAAGTTGAGCTAACACAGGTCGGAGACTAATTACATGCCTTTTAGTAATGCCATTATCAAGATTACAAACTTGCGACTTCGAACCTTTATCGGATTCAATCCGGAAGAGCGTGAAAAAAAGCAAGATGTGGTGATTAATGCCGAGATACACTATCCGGTCAATCGTGGTTGTTTAACGGATGATATTGATGCAGCACTAGACTACAAAGGCATTACCAAGCAAATTATTGCGCATGTTGAAGATGGCCAGTTTCTGTTATTGGAAAAGCTGGTATCCGATGTGCTTAATATCTGTGCGGAACCGGCTGTGGTGACCCATGCTCAGGTACGCATCGACAAGCCTCATGCATTGAGATTTGCCGACTCTGTGTCCTTAACCCTTCAATACGATAAGTGCTAAAGCACAAAGACAGCACACGGGAGCACTTAGGATGATATCAACGGAAGCCGCACGCGTTCGTCAGGTTCTTATTGATCGAGGGCTGGAAACACCGCTTACAGCGCATAGTTTAACGTCAGACGAAAAATACGAAAAAATCAAGCAATCCATGACGGATGTGGTGCAGACATTAGGGCTGGATATGACTGATGATAGTCTGGCCGAAACCCCTCATCGCATTGCTAAAATGTATGTGTATGAGATTTTCTCTGGTCTCGACTATAGCAACTTTCCAACCATGTCCTTGATCGAAAACAAGATGCAAGTGGATGAGATGGTCAAGGTCTCTGCTATAGATCTTACCAGCACCTGCGAACACCATTTTATTACCATTGATGGTTCAGCCAAGGTAGCCTATATACCTGGCGATAAGATTATTGGTTTGTCTAAAATCAATCGCTTAGTCAGGTTTTTTGCACAAAGACCTCAGGTGCAGGAACGTCTGACACAGCAGATTTTAATCGCCCTGCAAACGCTACTTGAGACTGAAAATGTTGCCGTCTCGATCGAAGCGACACATTATTGTGTCAAATCAAGAGGGGTTATGGATGTCAATTCACGCACTTCCACCACGGCCTTGGGTGGGGTTTTTAAAGCGAATATCCATACCCGTGCGGAGTTTTTAAAATAGTGCTGTTCAGATAAGGAGAAGCGGTTTGAGTGGAACGCTACTGATTACCGGTGTTGGCCAGCGCATAGGTCAACACCTTGCTGAACACCTGCAGGCGCAAGGCTATCAGGTCATCGGAACCTATCGAACTGACAGGCCATCACTGGCAGAGTTAAGCGAGCAGGGCGTTGAGTTGGTTCAGTGTGATTTTAACCAGCCCGCGCAGGTCACTGAATTAGTTGAGAAGGTGCGACATCAGTCACCCGTGTTACGTGGCATTATCCATAACGCCTCCGACTGGTTACCCGATAGTGGTGCCGAGACAGCCGTTGCCACACTCCATGCCATGATGCAGGTACACGTTGCCGTACCCTATCAATTGAATCTGGCGCTGCAGGAGCAGCTAATGGCCTCCGAGGTAGCTGACATTATTCATCTGACTGATTATGTAGCCGAAAAGGGCAGTCGAAAGCATATTGCCTACGCCGCCAGCAAAGCCGCCCTTGCCAATATGACCCTGTCCTTTGCCCAACTGCTGGCGCCCAAGGTAAAGGTCAACAGTATTGCTCCTGCGCTCATCCTGTTCAATGAAGATGACAGCGAAGAATACAAGCAAAAAGCCCGCGCCAAGTCATTGATGAACAAGGAAGCTGGCGCAGATGAAATGTTGCAGACCGTGGATTACCTGCTACAAAGTCGCTATGTCACCGGCCGCAGTCTGGCCGTTGATGGTGGGCGTCATTTAAAATAGACACCACAGACCTGTTCCATGGTTTCCCGAATCGGCGCATTGATCTGCAGTTGAGATAGTTCGTCAGCCCGTGTGCGCCCCAGGCTGAGAGTAGCTATCGGTATGCCCCATTCGGCGGCGCGACGACTGAAGCGAAACCCCGAAAACACCATTAGCGATGAGCCTATCACCAGCAGGCCATCACTGGCTCTGAGTGCTTCCAGGCAGCTTTCAACGCGTTGTTTGGGTACGTTATCACCGAAAAATACCACGTCCGGTTTCAAAATACCGCCACATTTCGGGCAGTCAGGTACTTTAAAGCGAGAGAAGTCCATTTCCACATGTGCATCGCCATCAGGAGCGGCTACCGCCTTAATCGCTGCAAATTCCGGATTGATCTCAGCCGCACGTTGATGCACTTCATCCCGCTCGGCACGATAATGGCAGGTCATGCAAATCACCTGGTCAGAGCGACCATGCAGGTCAGTCACTTGATGAGAGCCGGCTTTCTGATGCAACCGATCGACATTCTGCGTGACTAGCTGTTGCACATGACCGCTATGTTCCATTTGAGCAAGATTAAAATGCGCGCTGTTGGGTTGAGCGTCACGTATCACCGGCCAGCCGGGAAGGCTGCGCGCCCAGTAACGTTGACGAACATCTGGCTGGGTCATAAAAGCCTGGTGCTGGACTGGCTGCTTTTGTTTCCACTCACCACGGGCATCACGGTAATCCGGAATACCTGAATCGGTACTGACACCCGCACCCGTGAGTACCACCAGACGAGGATGCTGCTGGATAAAATGCAGCAGCTTTTCGACAGCATCACCGGCCAAGGGTGGTGCTGATATCACCTCAGTTACCGAAGTGGATAGCGTTCTCATAATAAGCATTCGCCTCTAGCGCGGTGAATATGATTTCCACCGGATTGTAACCCTCTGCATTCAAATGCTTGGCAATCACAGCGGCACTTCGGTCTCTGGCCGCCTGGCCGCGTTCGAACCAGCGCACATCGACGAACGGGAAGGGGGCACAATTTCACCCGATAGAATCTGTGTAGAATGAATGACTTCCAATAGAAAATTGTCAGGTGTGGTGTCCATGGCCTGACACAGATCATCGACCAGTTGCTGCGAACACTGTTGAATGGCCTGAGTATCGATACCGTGAAATTGAAGCTGTGGCATGAATAAATTTCCTTAAATACGAGATGGTTAAGCTGTCAGTCATTTTACACTGAATAGAGTAGCACTATGATAAATATCAATTCTGTTACGTTCAAACGGGTTTGCCTGGTTCTATTGCTTGGTGGTTTAAGTGCCTGTGCGGCTCACTACCCGTTGGGTATACCTGAAGAGCAATGGGTGTTACTCACACCACAGCAGCAACTGGATGCGCGCAGCCAGCAGGTAGCACTGAATCAGGCTTCTCAGGCCCGCCGAGAGGCAGAGGCGCGCGCACGCGAAGCTGAAGCGATTAAAGCAGCGGCTGAACTGGATCAGCGCCGGCGTGATGCCGGTTACGGTGAGCGGGTGCAATGCATACTGGAGTCAGCCGAAGGTTATATCCGGGGGCGCTGGGAACCTGTGCGTCCCTTGGCGATGGACCTTGTTAGCGGTTATCCGGTTGAAATCACTCTGTCCGATACGCGCAATCGTTATCAACAAGACTTATACGCAGGGTTTGATGGTCAGGTGGTGCGCTTATGTCGTTCGCCGCGTGCACTACAGTGGTCAGCGAATAGTGAGTGTATCGAGATGGCTGCGACGCGCCAGCAACTGCAGCGCGGCGTCAGTCGTCACCTCGAGCAGGAGCACTTCCTGCGTGGATCGCTCTACTGTGATCTGGTACCTCAGGCGCCGTCAGGGCGGCGCCTGATAATCCGGTAATCAGACAGGTTCAGCCCAAAGATCGTATTCATCCGCGTCCACAACACGTGCCCGGATAATCGTACCGGGTTTGAGGTGAGTGGCGTTGTCGAGGTACACCTGGCCGTCGATTTCTGGTGCATCAGCTTTACTGCGTCCTACAGCGCCTTCTTCGACCACTTCATCAATGATGACATCGATTTCCGTGCCAATGCGCTGCTGCAGTCGGGCTGCGCTGATGCGCGCCTGAACCGCCATAAAGCGCTCCCAGCGATCCTGCTTGATTTCATCAGGAATGGCTTCAGCCAAATCGTTTGCTGTGGCGCCATCAACAGGGGAGTATTGGAAACAGCCGACACGATCAAGCTGCGCTTCTTCAAGAAAATCCAGCAGCAGCTGAAAGTCTTCTTCAGTTTCACCCGGGAATCCGACAATAAAGGTGCTGCGAATCACCAGCTCAGGACAGATCGCACGCCAGGTATGGATGCGTTCCAGGGTGTTTTCGGCATGCGCAGGGCGCTTCATCATGCTTAACACACGTGGGCTGGCATGCTGAAACGGGATATCTAAATAGGGAAGGATCTTGCCTTCGGCCATCAGTGGAATGACTTTGTCCACAGATGGGTAAGGGTAGACATAGTGCAGGCGTACCCAAACCCCTAAATCACCCAGTGCCTGACAGAGTTCCAGCAGGCGGGTTTTGACTGGACGGCCATTCCAGATACTTAATGGATACTTTAAGTCTACCCCATAAGCACTTGTATCTTGAGAAACTATTAGTAATTCCTTAACACCCGCTTTCACCAGTCCTTCAGCTTCACGCATTACCTCATCAGCTTTGCGCGATACCAGATCACCACGCAGCGATGGGATGATACAAAAGGTGCAGCGATGGTTGCAGCCTTCACTGATTTTGACATAAGCGTAATGCCTTGGTGTCAGCTTTATACCCTGGGGCGGTACCAGACTAATAAACGGATCATGCTCAGCTTGATGAGGCGCGTGCTCATGTACGGCGCTAACAACAGACTCATAGGCTTGAGGACCTGTGACAGTAAGCACCTGTGGATGCAGATTACGGATCTCTTGCTCATTAACACCCAGGCAGCCGGTGACGATAACGCGACCGTTTTCTTTGATTGCTTCACCGATGGCATCCAGTGATTCAGCCTTGGCGCTATCGATAAAGCCACAGGTGTTTACCACCACTATGTCGGCATTATCATAGGAAGGGGAGATCTCGTAACCTTCAGTGCGAAGCTGTGTAAGGATACGTTCAGAATCGACCAGTGCCTTGGGGCAGCCCAGACTGACGAAACCTACCTTGGGTGCATTCATGTAATCCAAAAACCTCAATTAAAAAATCAAAGCGCGATTTTAACCAAAACGGCTGCCACTAGCGAGAAAACTCGCTTGCACACTGGATACAGCATGGTAATATCAACCTACAATACATACCATTCAATACGTATCGTGTACTAATAATATGGCCAGATCCAGCAATACGCATCAGGCGGTCCTCAAAGCGGCCGACACACTACTAGAGCAGGGCATACGTCCAACGCAGCAGAATGTGCGCGAGCTCATAGGTAGCGGCAGTATCACCACGATCAACCGGGCACTGGGTGACTGGTGGGCCTCTCTTAGCGAGCGGCTTCATCGTCGTCAGGATCATCCGGAGCTGCCAGAACCTGTAGTAAAGCTCGCCAGTCAGACCTGGGACCGGGCACTGGCTTATGCCGAAAAACGTTTTCATGAACAGGTCACACTCTATAGCGATAAAATCGCCACTTTGGAACAAGCGCTCAAGCAGGCAGAGCAAGGCGGTGGTCAAGCGCTTTCAGCTTTGCAGCATGAACATCAGGCCCTACTGCAACGCCACACAGTACTTCTTGAGGAATTCCGGCAGCATAGCCAGGACTACAGAGACCTGGAAGAAAAGCTGTTTCGTGTTTCAGCCAAGCTGGATACGGCTGAGCGCGAGTTGCATCAAGCCAGTCAAATTTCTCCAGGTCTGTCACAAAATGATGAAGTCATTGAATATCGTGTTAAAATCCGTATTCAGGAAGAAGAGTTAGCCCGGTTGAAAAAGCAAAACACCGATTTACAATCGGACAATGCCGGGTTGCGCCGCCAGTTAAGTGAGGCTGAAAAACAAACACTTGAGCAGCGGCATCAGATGGAGCTTATTAAAGCGCGATACTCTGTATAATCCCGATTGAAATCAAGAGTTAATCTGCTGAAATTATGGAACAATTTATACCTGAAGGTAGCTCCGTTCAAAGCATTCGCGAAATGATTCGTAGCGCCGCTGTTGGTGAGGTGTTTTGTTGCCGTGATGTGGAGTTGTTTGAGACCGCCAAGGTGGCATTGGTTGCTGAGAAGGTTGCAGGTATCTGTATACAGTTGGTTGACGATGGTGACTATGTTGTTCGACAAGTATCATCCAAGCGTCGTGCCGATCAGAAAAAAAAGCGATCAGCTCAATGACAGGCAATTAGCAGTCATTCGTGCACTGGAAAAAGTTTTACAACATTGTCGCAAGGAGGGCGTACAACTGATAGGATTTAGTGATGAGTTGGTAGCGCAACCAGCTCATCTGGACCCTGCGGAGGGAATATCGCCTTTTGCGCTTGACCTTGATGTACACGACGTATATCGGGGCGCAGATAGTTTGAGAAAGGGCGTGTAACTATGACAATCCGTTTACTACTGGTCGATGATCACTCCATCATTCGTGCCGGTTACCAGCAGATATTACAGAAAAATCCTGATATAGAGGTGGTAGCCGAAGCCGAAACCGGCTACTGCGCAATCAAGGCGTGTAAAGAGCACAAGCCTGATGTGGTGGTGTTGGACTTATCCATTCCGTTTAAAAAAGAATCCGAGGAAGTGTCCTCCGCCTGCGGCCTTGAAACCATTCGCAAAATCATTGGCATGAACAAAAAAGCCAAGCTTCTGGTACTGACAGCCATGAGCGGTGAGCCCTATCCATCTCAGGCGGTTACGGCCGGTGCCATGGGGTATCTGACCAAGCATTGTGCGCCAGATGAGCTGATTTTAGCCGTAGAGTCCGTGGCTAAAGGCATACCCTATTTCTCGGCCGCAGTACAACATGAGATGGATGGTGCCGTTACTCAGTCGCCTGCATCCTGCCTGAGTAAACGTGAACTTGAAGTATTCAGTATGCTGGCTGAAAGTTACTCGGCCAGCAAAATTGCTGATGCCATGTCTCTCAGTCCGAAAACGGTACATGCACATCGTGCCAATATCCTGCGTAAACTCAAGCTCAAGAATAATGCCGAGCTGGTCAAGCTGGCGGTACGTTCCGGCTTTACCGCCAGTTGAGCTTGAGCGCTACGCCAAGCTTTCTCAGCCAGCTTTGATGTAGCGCTGCTGCATCTCTTCCAGCCGATAAACCCTGCCCATGCGACTGGCCATGCCTTCACAGCCGAAAGCCTGATACCGGGCCATACAAATTTCGCTCATCGCCTGAGTCGCTTGTTTAAGAAACTTCCTTGGATCAAAGTTTTGCTTTTCCTCACTCAGGAATCGTCTGACCGCACCGGTAGATGCCATGCGCAAGTCGGTATCTATGTTCACTTTACGTACACCATGCTTAATACCCTGAACAATTTCTTCTACAGGCACACCGTAGGTTTGACCCATGTCACCGCCATACTGATTAATAATAGCTAACCACTCCTGTGGCACACTGGATGAACCGTGCATGACCAGATGCACATTGGGAATGCGCTGGTGTATCTCGGCTATACGGTCAATTCTGAGCACTTTACCAGTGGGTTGTTGGGTAAATTTATACGCGCCATGGCTGGTACCTATGGCGATAGCCAGTGCATCAACCCCTGTTTTGGCAACAAAATCTGCAGCCTCATCCGGGTCAGTCAGGAGTTGATCCTGGCTCAGCTTGCCCACGGCACCGTGACCATCTTCTTCACCGGCTTCGCCGCTTTCCAGACTGCCGAGACATCCCAGCTCACCTTCAACTGATACACCACAGGCATGCGCAAGCTCCACCACTTGTCGGGTAACCTTGACGTTGTAGTCATAGCTTGAGGGGGTTTTGCCATCTTCAAGTAGCGAGCCATCCATCATGACAGAGCTAAAACCGGACTGTATAGAACGGAAGCAAACAGCGGGTGAGGCACCGTGATCCTGGTGCATACAAACCGGCAGGTGAGGGTAGGTTTCAATAGCGGCTTCAATCAGTTTACGCAGAAAGACTTCACCAGCGTAACTTCGTGCTCCGGCTGAACCCTGCAAAATAACCGGGCTGTTAGTTGCATCGGCGGCCTGCATAATCGCATGCACCTGCTCCATATTGTTCACATTAAAGGCCGGTAAACCATAACCCTGTTCAGCGGCATGATCGAGTAGTTGTCTAAGTGAAACTAATGCCATGAGTGGCTCCTTTTTATTATCAATGTGTCAACGAAAGAAATAGTTTGGGCAGGGTCTGCGGTAGACGTTTTACGTCATCTATAACGCAGTATCTCTGGCCGAAAATAGTGGAAACATACTCATCGGCTTTGGGATCGAGGTTAATGCAGTAGCTGTGTACACCATCGGCTTGCAGCTCCTGTACAGCCTTGGCAGCATCCTGAGTCAGATAGAGGGTATCTTTGACATCAATATCAGCAGGTTTTCCATCACTCAAAATCCACAGCAGCTTTTTATCGGCTTTTTGTTTCGCCAGATACTGACCGGCATGTCGTAAGGCGGCCCCCATACGGGTAGAGTAGCGCGCATTTGTAGCCGCTAATCTGCCTTTAACTGTGTCATCCCAGGGTTCACTGAATCCTTTGATATGCTGATAATGTACCGCTTCACGGGTATTGGAATTGAACCCGGCCACGGCCATGTCATCACCCAGCGCATCAACGGCACTTGCCAGTACGGAAACCGCTTCCTGGCTCAACTCCAGCAAACTACTGCTGCCATCAATGAGTGGATCATTCAGGGAATGGGACAGATCAAGCAGTAATAGCAGGGCGATACTGCGTCCTTGGTGAAAATGCCTGAAATAAATGTTATCCGTTGGCGTATTGGCCGTTTTCAGATCCAGCCAGGCACGAATCAGTTCATCTGTATCCAGCTCATTGCCTTTTTCCTGATAGCGTAAACGCTGCGGATTTTGAGGCTTGAGGCGCTCCGCCAATTGACGAATCTGCTTGATCAGGGCCCGATTTCTGTTCAGCATCACATCTATCGTCTGGGCGGAACCTGCGGGGCTAATGCTTCATAAACCTGACACCAGTCAGGGCGATAGCCTTGCAACAGATAGTCCCACTCCGCATAGACCCGAGCAGGCAAGTGTTCCGGCTCGGTTGGCTCGTCAGCTTTGGGCAGATCAAATAACTCTTCTTCATCACCCGCTTCAATATAAGCCCACAGATGCCGGTTATCATCGCGCCAGGGCACGTGTGTCTCGGTAAAGGTAACCTTGGCAAACTGATCCTTTCCCTGACGGGTTCGCGTCACAAACTCCAGAGCCAGTTCGACAAACTGATCATCATCCAACGGCGCAGCCTGTAATTGTTGATTAAATCTGACGGCAAACTGCTGAATGATGAAGTCTTCATCTATATAGCCTGGATCTATCAGACTTCTGGAAAAACGACACAGCCTCACGATTACAGCCGACTGGTTGGGTAGCGAAGTGTGAGCATCCGGTTTAGGGTGGAGCAGCCGGAGCAGGGGGATGAGTCCCGGGAAGCGTTGCATGAACAAGCGATCCATACGGATATCTTCAAACCACTCAATCGTGAGTCGTTGTAACGGGCTGAGATTATCCGCATAGCGAGGGCGGCTATGCTGCTGATGCATAAGCAGGTGGCCAAGCATCAAGCGGTACTGATCCAGTCCACGAACACCTGACAGGGTTGGAAGGATATCTGGTAGCCTGATGCCCTCATCATCAGCGTAGGGCAACCAATCCTGCGTTTTTGTCGTTAGTGTGGAATAGGGTATGAGTAGCTGATCCGATTGCCACAGACCCGTCAGATAGGCTTGTAAACCCTTTTCATGCCGCCTGAACTGATCTCCATCACAGCTATTCAACAACACCGCCTGACTTTCTGAGCTGGCCAGTGAAAAATAGGCTTTTTCCTGCTCAGGATTACCATTACTTAACCGAATACCAAAATCCACCCAGGTATCGAGCGCCGACCTAGTGGCTAGCTGCAGCAACTCGCCACTGTGTTCCAATAGGGTTAGTAGTGCCTGGCTTGGCCCTAATGATTCTTGCCCATGGATCCTCGGGGTGGTTTGCTCTGCCAGTTTATAGCAACAGCTTAGCCAGGAATTAAACGCCTCTGCAGAACCTGTCGCTTTGGCTATCAGGCTGAGTTTCCGCAATAACAGCGTGATCGCTTTAGCATTCGCAGAACACCAGAAGTGTTGCAAAAATTCTTTAAGCCGCCTAAGACCGGTGTTGCCAAGGTAGAGCTGGGCATCGGGCCATTGTGACAAAAAGTCTGTGACAGGTTCACTGCCATAACCCATTTTGCCAATAAAGCCAGCCACTTCAAGATACGCCTCGCGCGCCTCTTGCGTTAGTTGCTTTTCAACTGAAGGCCAGCAGAACTCAAAACACTGCACTACATCTGGCAGGGCACAATCTAACTTTAGCCATGCCGCTTGCATCTGCGCGTCGGTGAACCCGGTTGGCTGAGACGGATGCTTTGCCATACTCAACTCATTGCCTGAACCGCATGGCGGAGCGTATCAGCAATTTCTGCATCATCTGTGACAGGTGAAATCAGTGCCAACTGACAGGCATCGTTAAAATCTATGCCCTGATTAATCAGATGTGCCGCATTGACCAGCAGACGGGTCGAGATGCCTTCGGTTAAACCATGACCTTTAAGACGCCGTCCGACCTGTGCTATTTCTACTAACAATCGACAGGTGTCTGCATCCAGATGGGTTTCGCGCACCAGAATGGATGCTTCGGTTTGTGCTTCAGGAAAATCAAACTCAAATGAGATAAACCGCTGACGGGTAGAAGGTTTCAGGTCTTTCACCAGACTTTGATAGCCAGGGTTGTAGGACACCACCAATTGAAAGTCAGCATGGGCTTCAACGACTTCATTGATTTTTTCCAGCAGAATGCGGCGGCGATAATCGGTCAGGGCGTGAATAACTACTGTGGTATCTTGTCGGGCTTCTACCACTTCGTCCAGGTAACAGATAGCGCCATGACGCGCGGCGAGTGTCAGCGGGCCATCAATCCATTGTGTACCTTGTTCATTGAGTAAGAAGCGGCCCATTAAATCGCTGGCCGCCATATCTTCATTACAAGCTACCGAAATCAGGGGTTTACCCAGTGTATAGGCCATGTGTTCAACGAAGCGGGTTTTGCCACACCCGGTGGGACCTTTAAGCAAAACAGGTAGTTTTTGTTGATAGGCGGCACGGTATTGAGCAACTTCATTCCCTTTGGCTTGATAGAAGGGCTCGGATGAGAGCATAAAGTCTTGCAGTGGATGACTCATAAAATAACCTCGCTGCGCCAGGCAGGTAAGCGGTTTTGCATACCTGCCTGAACGGGTTTAACGGTGAGAGGTAATCTTGTCGCGCCAGCCTGGGAAGATGCTATCGGCATCGTTCGGGAAAGACTCAAAGGCGCGGGCGAACTCTGGATGCTCTTTGGCCCACTCGATGGGATCCGCCCCTGCTTTCCAGCACTCATAGGCCTGACGTAAGGACAGCGCACCAGCCGCTGGACTGTCAATATGACCGTAAGATCCGCCACCGGCGGTATTGATGACATTACCATGGCCTAGATTTTCAAAAAATCCAGGTAGCCGCAGTGCATTCATGCCACCGGAAATAATCGGTGTGGTGGCTTTCATGCCATGCCAGTCCTGAAAGTAGACCGGGCCCTGGAAGCTGTCACGTTCGATGATATAGGCGATATCACGATCATCTTTTTCACCTTCCATCTTGCCATAGCCCATCGTGCCGACATGGATACCCGAAGCACCCTGTAAACGTGACATTTTTGCCAGCACATAGGCACTATATCCACGTTTTGCCGAAGGGGAGGTGACGGCGCCATGTCCAGCGCGGTGGTAGTGCAGAAACTGATTGGGAAAATAACGTCGGGCCGTGGTGACCATACCAGGACCACCGACATAACCATCTACCAGAAAGGCGACTTTATCGGCATCCGCACCAAAGGCATCCAGAATAAACTCACCCCGAGCGATCATTTCATCATGCCAGTCGGCGGTGATGTTGGCCGAGAAGATTTTTGCCTGTCCGGTTTCATCCATCGCACGACGCATGGCATCGACGACTAGCGGGATTACCTTCTGCATCGGTGCAAACACCTGATTGCCCTGTGGCTCATCATTCTTGATAAAGTCTCCACCCAACCAGAACTGATAGGCGGCCTTGGCAAAGGGTTCCGGGCGCAATCCCAGCTTGGGTTTAATAATGGTACCGGCAATATAGCCGCCATCTTTTTCCGGCCGCCCCAGAATGCGCCACAGGTCTTCGATATTGACCTGCGGACCATCGTACAATGACAGCATTTCTGGTGGCATATAGAAGTCGATCATTTTGGCATGTTCTATGTCGCCCATGCCCTGGTTGTTGCCGATGGCCAATGTCAGAAAGGACACCAGCATGGTTTTTCCATCCAGCATGTTGCGGTCAAACAAATCAATGGGATAGGCTATGCGCATATCTTCAGTGGCTTCATCTATGTGATAAACCAATGCATCCACGCCGCGGGTAAAATCATCGGTGGTACTGATTTCTACATTGGTACCCGTAGACGACTCAGCTGCAAAGTGTGCAGCCGCTTCCAGATAGCCATAACCGGCCTTGGGCTTCATTTTGTAGGCGGCAAGCACATGTTTACCGCCTTTAATGAGTTCTTCTTCGGTCAGGTCCAGGCGGGCATAGCGTTTTGATTGATCCATGATGCGCTCCTTTTTATTGATAGGAGCAGTGTAGTCATGCTGAATGCATAAGGTAAATTAATTTTTATTTAAAAATATATAAGAAAAAAATGATGCTATTGAGTTGATCGCGTTTCAAGATCATCACTATCCAGCAGTCGCTGCCCATGCTGACTCAGAAACTGCTTAAAGCAGGTCAAAGCTGGCGAGAGCTTCTTGGTTTTAAGGTGTGCGACTTGCCACTCACTGATATAGGGCTCACCTTCTATATCCAGCGTTTTCAGGTATCCGTGTTTTAACTCTTTAACCATCGTACGGTGTGATAAAAATGAGATCCCCATATCAGCTAATACCGCCTGCTTGATTACCTCATTACTGGGAAATTCCATGGTGACCTGCAGATCCACGCCATGTGCAGCAAAAAGCTTTTCAACCGCCGCACGTGTGCCGGAGCCTTGCTCTCGGATCACAAACGGGTAGTTGGCCAGATCCTTATAGCTGATAGCATGCTGCTGTGCTAAAGGGTGTGCAGGGTGGGCGACAAAACTTTGGGGATTATCTGCAAACACCAGAGAGGTGCAGTTTAAATGCTCTGGAACCCGACCGGATATAACCAGATCGACCGCGGAACGTTCCAATTCACGGAAAACGGTTTCTTTATTGTCGATAAACAGATTGATATGGATATCAGGGAACTCTCGATTAAAAGCCGCCAGCAACTTTGGTGTGAAGTATTTTGCTGTACTGACAATCGCCAGATTGATCCGCCCTCGTTTGGCACCGGCATGCTCCGACATTACCGACTCCAGATCTTTAAGGGTTGCCATCACTTTCAGGCAGTAGGCATAAAAATCATCACCAGCAGGCGTTAACTCAATATTTCGGCCCTGAGGCTGGAACAGGGAAACCCCGAAGCTATCTTCCAACTGTTTTAACTGCATTGAAATTGCCGGTTGAGTGACATGCAGTTGCTCAGCGGCCAGCGAAACCGAACTGTGTCGGGCAACTTCTATAAAGGTTTTCAGTTGCTTAAGAGTGTAATGTTGGCTCATGGCTTTTCATCTCTCGCGGATAGCTATTTTATTATTTTGGCCCCAATGGGCCATATTTCTGCAATAAACATAAGTAAAATCTTATGGTACTGCAAGAATAAATTAATTGTTCTTATCTATTTCTATGGCTAGGCTAGCTAAAACATCCTTAACAAACCTGGGGAGATGCAAATGCTTAAAGCGATTATCTTTGATGTGGACGGCACACTGGCCGACACAGAAAAAGCGCATCTTCAGGCGTTTAATTCGGCATTTTCAGCGTTAAACCTGCGTTGGCGCTGGAGTGAAGCCATGTATACCGAGTTGCTGGCTATTACCGGAGGCAGGGAACGTCTGCTTCACTACTGGAGACTGTATGAAACTGCTGATTTCGAGCGGCATAATCCAGAAATAATTACCACCAGATTGAATCTGATTCATGCCAAAAAAACCCAATTTTATACCCGACGGATTAAAAGTGAAGGAATCCCGCTCAGACCAGGCATTCGTGAGCTGATCGAAACCGCACATCAGCAGGGAATTAAATTAGCGATAGCAACCACCACCACGCCCCAGAATGTGCAGGCACTACTTGAAACAACCCTGGGTCCGGATTGGCAGACATTTTTCCCAATCATTGAAGATGCATCCACCGCGTCACGTAAAAAGCCCGACCCATTGGTTTACCGCCAGGCGCTTGAGCGGCTGGGTGAACAACCTGAGCAATGTATAGCGATTGAGGATTCAGAAAATGGGTTAAAAGCCGCCGTAGCTGCAGGGCTAAGGGTTGTCGTTACACCCACTGCATTTACAAGCCATCAGGTTTTTGAGGGTGCGTTTAGGTGCTATGACAGCTTGCATCCGGCCAGCGAACTTCTTAATACCTGGAAGGCAAACTGCAAGTCTATAACAAGCAATCCTATAACAAAAAGGAACACGCCATGCCCATTACAAAACGCAGTACGCTCACCCAGTATCTGATTGAAGAAAGGCGTCGCTACCCAGGCGCTGACGGTGAATTTAACTCACTGGTGCTGGATGTAGCCTTAGCCTGTAAAGCGATCTCCAACGCCGTGGCGCAGGGTGAGTTGGCGGGATTGCATGGCGATCATGTCGAAGCCGATATGCATACCACCAACATCCAGGGTGAGACGCAAAAAAAGCTCGATGTGCTATCCAATAATTACTTTATTCATACGAACGAGTGGAGCGGCACGCTTGCCGGGATGGCCAGCGAGGAGATGGAGCATCCCTATCAGATACCCAGCCAGTATCCACGCGGTAAGTATCTGCTGGTGTTTGATCCACTGGACGGCTCTTCCAATATCGATGTTAACGTCTCAGTCGGCAGTATTTTTTCAATTTTGCGCTGTGCCGGCAAGCAAAATACCGATGTTAAAGAGGCTGATTTTCTGCAGAAGGGAAGTAAACAGGTAGCCGCAGGCTATGCGCTTTATGGACCAACCACCATGTTGATCCTGACCGTTGGCAGGGGAGTCGTGGGCTTCACTCTGGATCCGGTTTTGGGAGAGTTTATGCTGACGCATGAAAATATCCAGATTCCTGCAGATACTCAGGAGTTCGCCATTAATGCCTCTAACAGTCGCTTCTGGGAAGCGCCTATCAAACGTTATATTGCCGAATGCCTTGAGGGTAAAACCGGTCCTAGAGAAAAAGAATTTAATATGCGCTGGATCGCCAGCATGGTAGCCGAAGCGCACCGTATTTTAATGCGTGGTGGGGTATTTATGTATCCACGGGATAGTAAAGATCCTTCCAAGCCTGGACGGTTGCGTTTGTTGTATGAAGCCAATCCCATAGGCTTTATTATCGAACAGGCTGGCGGCCGTGTGAGCACGGGACATGAGGCGTTGCTTGATGTCACCCCAACGTCACTACACCAGCGTATCGGAGTGGTTTTTGGCTCGGCCAATGAAGTAGAGCGGATTGAGTCCTACCATAAAATGCCCCGAACAGAAGCCTTCCATAGCCCCCTGTTTGGTGAACGTGGACTCTTCAGAGAATAATAAGTCAGGGATCATACTATGTCATCCAAACATCCTATAATCGCCATTACCGGATCATCCGGTGCAGGCACCAGCTCAATAACCAACACCTTTGAGGCTATTTTCAGACGTGAATCAGTGAATGCCGCCACCGTCGAGGGTGATAGTTTTCATCGGTATAACCGCCAGGAAATGAAAGCGATGCAGCTGGAAGCTGAGGCCCAAGGGAACAATAACTTCAGTCATTTTGGTTTGGAAACAAATTTACTTAATGACTTGGAGGGGCTGTTCAAAAGTTTTAGTGAAACGGGCCAAGGTCAACACCGTAAATACCTGCATAATGATCAGGAAGCTGAACCCTATCAACAACCACCCGGAACGTTTACTCCCTGGGAAAAACTTCCTGAAGAGACGGAATTATTGTTTTACGAAGGACTGCACGGTGCGGTTAAAACTGATGAGATCAATATTGCGCAATATCCGGATCTACTCATAGGGGTTGTTCCAGTAATCAATCTCGAATGGATCCAAAAGCTGTATCGGGATAAGAATATGCGCGGCTATTCTGCAGAAGCTGTCACCGACACAATTCTCAGACGTATGCCGGACTATGTACATTATATTTGCTCCCAGTTTTCTTACACGCATGTCAATTTTCAGCGTGTCCCCATGGTGGATACCAGTAATCCGTTTATAGCCAGAGAGATACCCACGGCTGATGAAAGCATGGTGGTGATCCGCTTTGCCAAGCCCAAGGGTATCGACTTTCCCTATTTGCTTAGCATGATCAATGATTCGTTTATGTCGCGGCCCAATACGCTGGTTATACCTGGTGGTAAACTGGATCTGGCCATGCAATTAATTTTTACTCCCTTTGTCTGGCGAATGATGGAAACCCGTAAACATAGCTTTTAACTTGTAGCCTGCTTTAAGGGAAATAAATGAAAAAATACGCTCTGATAGTATTCGATCTGGATGGCACTTTGCTTGATACAGCCGGTGAGGTTACCGATGCGATCAATGATACATTCAACGAAGTAGGCCTACCTGCCATTACCCTTGAGCAAACGCGCAACTGGGTGGGCAAGGGTGCACCTGACTTCCTTGAAAAAGCGCTGCAGTTCTGTGATGTAACATTACAGACGCAGCAGGATTTTGATCAACTTTTGGCGATTTTTTACCGTCATTATGAGAAACGCTCCGGCACCAATAGTCAGGTGTTTCCACAGGTGGCTGAAGTGCTTAATGAACTGCATCAAGGTGATTCAAAACTAGCGCTTCTGACAAACAAGTTTTTGGTAGGAACGGAGCTGGTGCTTAAAGCCCATCAGTTGCACCACCTGTTTGATGACATACTGGCCGGAGACAGTTTCCCCCAGAAAAAGCCAGACCCGGTTGGCATTCATTTTTTGATGGATAAATACAACCTCACAGCTGAACAAATACTCTACATCGGTGATTCATCCACTGATGTACAAACAGCCCGCAATGCCGGTGTCGACGTCTGGGTTGTGCCCTATGGTTACAATCATGGTGACGATATCAGAGAGGCTAAACCCGACCGGATTATTCAGAACTTATCTTACCTGAGTTAACAGTTTTCATTATAAAAAGAAATGAGGAAGGCCCCATGATTAAAGTTGGAATTAATGGATTTGGACGCATTGGGCGTATGGTTTTTCGAGCGGCTATTTCCGAGTTCAGGGATAGTATCGAAATCGTGGCGATTAATGACTTGCTGGAACCGGATTACCTGGCTTACATGCTTAAATTTGACAGTGTTCATGGTCGCTTCAAAGGTGATATTAGCATTGAAGACGGCCAGCTTATTGTTAATGGCAGTAAGATCAGGTTAACGTCAGAACGTGATCCGGCAGCACTCAACTGGGGTGCTGTGGATGTGGATGTCGTCATTGAATCTACGGCTTGTTTCTGACAGCAGAAACCGCTTCGGCTCACCTGCGTGCCGGTGCCAAAAAAGTGATCCTGTCCGCACCCAGCCAGGATGATATTCCCATGTTTGTATATGGTGTGAATCATCTGGACTATGCCGGTCAAACGATTATTTCCAACGCGTCCTGCACCACCAACTGCCTGGCACCACTGGCTAAAGTGTTACACGAAAACTACACCATCAAACGTGGTTTGATGACTACCATTCATGCGGCAACAGCCACTCAGAAAACTGTCGATGGACCATCACACAAAGACTGGCGGGGCGGGCGTGGCATATTGGAGAACATTATTCCGTCATCGACCGGCGCGGCAAAAGCCGTTGGCAAAGTTATTCCAGCGCTGAATGGCAAACTCACCGGTATGGCCATGCGAGTGCCTACTTCGAATGTATCGGTGGTTGATCTGACTGTGGAGCTGGAGCAATCGGTTAGCTACCAAACTCTGTGTAACACCATCAAACATGCCAGTGAAAACCAACTCAAGGGCGTTCTCGGTTACACCGATGAAAAAGTAGTATCGACAGACTTCCGGGGAGAAGCCTGCACCAGTGTGTTTGACGCCCAGGCCGGTATCGCGCTGGATGACAACTTCGTAAAACTGATTGCCTGGTATGACAACGAATGGGGTTACTCGAATAAGTGCCTGGAAATGGCCCGAGTGATTCAGGCCCACTAACTTTATTCAGGAGCTGTAGCATGAAAGTAGCCGCCATTAAAGAAACCTTTCCAGGTGAAGCCAGGGTTGCTATGACTCCTGAGTCTGCCGCCGCGATTCAAAAACTGGGGCATGAGTGTCTGTTGGAAACCGGCGCAGGTGATCCGGCCGGCCTTCCTGACGCCCAGTACAGGGCCGCGGGAGTTACCTTGCTTGACACGCGCCAAGCTGTTTTTGAGCAGGCCGATATCATTCTCAGTGTCAGGCCAATTGACCTTGAGGATTGCACCTACCTTCGCGAAGGGCAAACCCTGATCAGTTTTGTCTGGCCGAATGAAAATGAGGAGCTGATGAACACCATCAGGGAGCAGGGTGCGGCGCTGATTGCCATGGATATGATCCCACGCATCTCCCGCGCCCAAAAAATGGATGCACTGTCTTCTATGGCGAATATTGCAGGCTACCGGGCGGTGATTGAGGCTGGCAATAATTTTGGACGCTTTTTTACCGGTCAAATCACCGCTGCCGGAAAGATCCCCCCGGCACAAGTGCTGGTGATCGGAGCGGGTGTCGGGGGGCTGGCAGCGATTGGCGCTTCCGTGGCACTTGGCTCTGTGGTGCGTGCCTTTGATGTCCGTGCCGAAGCCGCTGAGCAGGTCGAAAGCATGGGTGCCGAGTTTTTGCGGCTGGATTTCGACGAAGCTCAGGACAGTTCCAAAACCGGCGGCTATGCTGCGCCATCCAGCCCGGAGTTTATTGAAAAACAGATGGAATGCTTCCGTAAGGTCGCCCCGGAAATCGATATAGTGATCTGTACTGCATTGATACCAGGCCACAAGGCGCCACGATTATGGCTTGATGACATGGTGCGTTCCATGCGCCCAGGCTCGGTCATCGTCGATCTGGCAGCTGAACGTGGCGGCAACTGCGATCTGACAGTAATGCATGAAAAAATTGTTACTGAAGAGGGTGTGATTGTTCTGGGATACACGGATTATCCCAGTCGTATGGCAACGCAAAGTTCGATGTTGTACAGCAATAACCTGCGTCATCTATTGACCGATCTGACACCCGCCAAGGATGGAGTGCTGGTGCATAATATGGATGATGATGTTATTCGCAGCGCCACTGTTGTGTATCAGGGTGAAATCACCTTCCCGCCACCCGCGTTAAAAATCACCGCTATCGCACCAGCGAAAAAAGCCAGTGCCAAAAAGCCGCCTGAAAATCCCGCTATGGATCTGGCATGCAAAAATCGGCTGCACCTGAAGCTGCTTGCCTTTGGTGGCGCGTTAATGCTGCTGTTGGGTCAGGTAGCGCCAGTGAGTTTTATGCAGCATTTGATTGTATTTGCGCTGGCGTGTTTTGTTGGTTTCCAGGTGATCTGGAGTGTTAATCATGCACTACACACCCCGCTAATGGCGGTTACTAATGCGATTAGCGGGATCATAGTGCTTGGCGCCATCCTGCAGATAGGGTCGGATAACTGGCTGGTCGTCAGCCTCGCTGCAATATCTGTGCTGGTTGCCACCATCAACATAGTCGGTGGCTTCATGGTAACCCGACGTATGCTCGCGATGTTCCAGAAGTCCTAAGGGGGAGAGTGCTATGTTAGGTCAGGGATTTGTTTCAGCCGCGGTGGTGGCTGCCAGTGTATTATTTGTTCTGTCACTCGGTGGTTTAAGTAACCAGGAAAAAGCCAAACGGGCTGTCTGGTACGGTATTTTCGGTATGCTGTTTGCGGTGTTTTTCACCGCCGCAGGACCGGGAATCGGTCACTACTGGATTATGCTGCCGATGGTCGCCATTGGAGCTGCAATTGGCGTCAAATTGGCTCGTAGCGTGGGTATGACTGAAATGCCACAGTTGATTGCGGCGTTACACAGCTTTGTGGGGCTTGCGGCTGTTTTTGTTGGGCTTAATGCCGAAATGGAACGGGCCAGCGTGATGGCTGCCCGGCATGCACAGGAATCCATGGCACAGTTTTCAGCCTTTGCCGCGCTGGTGGCTACCAAAGCGCCTGACGAGCTGTTATTTCTGCAGATCGAAGTGGTGCTGGGCGTCTTCATTGGTGCTGTCACCTTTACCGGATCTGTTATTGCCTATGGCAAACTTGCCGGCAAAATAGACGGAAAAGCCCGGCAACTTCCCGGTGGACACATGCTCAATGCGGCCGCATTGGTGGCGTCACTGGTGTTAGCTATCGTTTATCTTCAAGGTGCAGGAATCTGGACCTTGCTGTTGATTGCCTTACTGGCATTCTTTATTGGCTATCACCTGATCATGGGGATAGGTGGTGCTGATATGCCGGTGGTGGTGTCGATGCTAAATAGCTACTCCGGCTGGGCCGCTGCAGCAATTGGCTTCACTCTGTCCAATGACTTGCTGATAGTAACAGGGGCGCTGGTTGGCTCATCCGGTGCCATTCTGAGTTACATGATGTGTAAGGCCATGAACCGTAAGTTTATCAATGTGATACTGGGTGGTTTTGGCACAAAATCTCAATCAGTAACACACATTGAGGGCGAACAAATTGCCATAGATGCGGCAGGTGTGGCCGCGGCCTTGAATGCCGCCGACAGCGTTATTCTGGTACCTGGCTACGGTATGGCCGTGGCTCAAGCCCAGGCATCCGTGTCTGAATTAACCCGTAAACTGCGTGCCCAGGCAAGCAGGTACGCTTTGCCATCCACCCGGTTGCCGGGCGCTTGCCCGGTCATAT
Source organism: Nitrincola sp. A-D6 (assembly GCF_000764495.1). Taxonomy (GTDB): domain Bacteria; phylum Pseudomonadota; class Gammaproteobacteria; order Pseudomonadales; family Balneatricaceae; genus Nitrincola. The sequence goes on along the minus strand of NZ_JRLB01000074.1, from coordinate 31,887 downwards.
GAATGTACTGCTGGCCGAAGCCAAGGTGCCCTATGACCTGGTACTGGAAATGGATGAGATCAATGCCGACTTTCCACACACCGATGTGGTGATCGTTATCGGTTCCAACGACATCGTCAATCCCTCCGCTGAAGATGATCCGGATAGCCCTATTGCTGGCATGCCGGTGCTGGAAGTCTGGAATGCCAAACAGGTGTTTGTGTCTAAACGAGGGCAGGGTACCGGTTATTCTGGCATCGAAAACCCACTGTTTTATAAAGAAAATACCCGCATGTTTTATGGCGATGCGAAAAGCTCAATCGACCAATTAATCCCTATGCTGAAAAGCTAAATTTTCAGCCACGCAAGGAGAATAATAATGACAACTCGAACAATTCGTGCCAATGCCCTCAGAATGTTGGCGGTTGATGCTGTTCAAAAAGCAAAATCAGGGCATCCGGGTGCGCCCATGGGGATGGCTGATATCGCCGAAGTATTATGGAATGATTACCTGCGTCATAACCCGGAAAATCCCTACTGGCCGGACCGTGACCGGTTTGTGTTGTCAAACGGCCATGGCTCCATGTTGGTCTATGCCTTGTTGCACCTGAGTGGTTATGATCTTTCGATTGATGAGTTGCAAAACTTCCGCCAATTGCACAGTAAAACACCGGGGCATCCCGAATACGGCTATACGCCTGGGGTGGAAACAACCACCGGTCCCTTGGGGCAGGGTTTAGCCAATGCAGTCGGCATGGCGCTGGCTGAAAAAACACTCGGTGCACATTTCAATCAACCGGAACATAGGATAGTCGACCATTTTACCTACACATTTTTAGGTGATGGCTGCATGATGGAAGGTATTTCTCACGAAGTTTCATCACTGGCCGGCACGCTTAAACTGGGCAAGCTAATAGCCTTTTATGATGACAATGGCATCTCTATTGATGGTGAGGTGAAAGGCTGGTTCAGGGACGATACTGCGCAGCGCTTTAAAGCTTATGGCTGGCAGGTGATAGGGCCGATTGACGGCCATGACCCGGAACAGATACGCCAGTCGATTGAAACCGCGCGTGCACAAACTGAACAACCGAGTCTGATTATCTGCAAAACAATTATCGGCTTTGGCTCGCCGAATAAGTCCGGTAAGGAAGAGTGTCACGGGGCTCCGCTAGGTGATGACGAAGTCGCCTTAACACGTGAAAGGCTAGATTGGCCTTATGTGCCTTTTGAGATACCTGACGAGATCAGCCGTGACTGGAACGCGTGCCAAAAAGGGCGTCAGGCAGAGATGGAATGGAAGCAAAAACTAACAAGATATAGCGCTAAGTATCCCGAGTTAGCTAATGAATTTAAACGAAGAAATCTAGGCGTACTGCCGGAAAACTTCAGCAAAAAAGCCGATGAATATATACGCCTGCAACAAACCAACGGTGACGCTATTGCCTCCCGAAAAGCCAGCCAGAACTTCCTCGATGCCATGGCGCCGCTGGTGCCGGAGCTTCTGGGTGGCTCGGCAGACCTCGCCCCTTCAAACCTGACCTTTTGGAAGGGAGCCAAAGCGCTGACTCCGGACGATGCGCAAGGTAACTATGTGCACTATGGTGTCAGAGAGTTTGGCATGACAGCCATCATTAATGGCATCACCTTACACGGTGGTTTAATCGCCTATGGTGCCACATTTTTGATTTTTATGGAGTATGCACGCAACGCCATGCGCATGGCCGCATTAATGAAGCTGCGCAATATTCAGGTGTATACCCATGATTCTATTGGCTTAGGTGAAGATGGGCCGACACACCAACCCATAGAGCAGCTGACCTCACTCAGAACAACACCCAATATGAGCGTCTGGCGTCCGGCTGATGCGGTTGAAACCGCGGTAGCCTGGAAAATGGCACTGGAGCGCAGCAATGGACCCACAGCACTTATTCTGTCCCGGCAAACCCTGGCGCACCAGTCACGTACCGATGAACAGCTCAGTCAGATAGCCTATGGTGGTTATGTTCTTTACGAGACTAGCGCTCCCACAGAGTTAATATTGATCGCAACAGGCTCGGAACTGGATCTGGCGATGCAGGCAGCCAGGTTACTGGAGCAGCAGGGAAGAGGTGTCAAGGTTGTGAGCCTGCCTTGTGCCGACCTGTTTGAACTGCAACCCAAACACTACCGTGACTCCGTACTGCCACCGAATATCAGCAAACGTCTGGCTATAGAAGCATCACATAAAGACTGGTGGTATAAGTATACAGGCTTGCAGGGACGGGTAATCGGAATGGATCGCTTTGGCGAATCCGCGCCAGCCGATCAACTTTTTGCTATGTTTGGTTTTACCCTTGAAAAAGTCATGGCGACAGCAGAAGATTTACTGGCCTCGTAACGGATACGACATCAACTGATGCTAGCCTTGATTCAGGTAGAAATTAATGAATATATTCAACTAACTGGATGAATAATTGAATGAAAAGACGCACTAAGATAATCGCCACCCTGGGCCCGGCAACTGACACGCCCGGTGAACTGGAACGCATGATTAACGTAGGCGTTGATGTGGTGCGCATCAATATGTCACATGGCGACCCCGAAGATCATCAGCGCCGCGCACAACAAACACGCCAGGCCGCTGAAAAAGCAGGGCGTGAAGTTGCGATACTGGTTGACCTTCAGGGCCCGAAAATTCGCATAGGCCGCTTTAAAGAAGGATCAGTCCAGCTGGCGGTTGGCGATACTTTCACGCTGGATAATCAGCTTGATATCAATGCCGGTAATGCAACGGAAGTAGGCTTAACCTACAAAACGCTGCCAAGTGAAGTCACCGCTGGCGACACATTACTACTCGATGACGGACGTATTGTTCTGGTGGTCGAGGCTGTATCTGAGAACCGCGTCATTTGCCAGGTAAGCGTCGGCGGCACTCTATCTAACAACAAAGGAATCAATCTGTTAGGGGGTGGTTTATCAGCCGATGCACTCACTGAGAAAGATAAGCAGGATATCCTCCTAGCAGCATCCATGCAGGCGGACTACCTGGCGATTTCCTTCCCACGCAGTGCTGAAGATGTCCAATTGTGTCGCCAGCTGGCTGAAGCGGCGGGTTTACATGCCGCTATCGTATCTAAAATTGAGCGCGCTGAAGCTGTAAATGACGACACAACACTGGATGCGATTATTCAGGCATCAGATGTTGTGATGATCGCACGCGGCGATCTGGGTGTAGAAGTAGGGGACGCCAGGCTTCCTGAATTGCAGAAGAAGATCATTAAACGTGCGCGTCAATTAAACCGTGTATCCATCACCGCAACACAGATGATGGAAACCATGATAGATAACCCGATTCCTACTCGTGCAGAGGTATTTGATGTTGCCAATGCCGTTATGGATGGCACGGATGCGGTGATGCTATCAGGAGAAACCGCCACCGGTCGTTTTCCGGAAAAGGTTATCGAAGCCATGGCTCGGATCTGCCTGGAAGCTGAAAAATCACGCACCACACGTGAATCCATGCACCGTATCGACGAAACTTTCGTAGCTGTTGATGAAACCATCGCCATGGCCAGCATGTACGCTGCCAATCATTTTGACATCAAAGGCATTGCCTGTCTGACAGAGTCAGGTAACACGCCACTGCTAATGTCCCGCATCAGCTCAGCTATTCCTATTTTCGCCTTAACGGCACACAAAGCTACCTGCAGAAAAGTCTGTATCTATAGAGGTGTGTATCCGTCCTACATCAGCTATACCGGTTTGACGGATGAAGATATTCGGCTAGAAATGATCGCACAATTAACTCAACAAGGACTCGCTGCATCCGGTGATAAAGTCTTACTCACACGCGGCATTAATCTGGGCAAACTAGGCGGCACCAGTCGACTGGAAATCGTAACTATCCCTTGAAATCCTGAAGGCGCATCAGCGAAGTTAGTAGGCTTTAACTTCGTTTGAGTGCCTTCTATTATGTATTATACAACTTCGTATAATGTATATTATGTTAAATAGATTATTATTCTGTTAGATGGCTCATGACCTTGTGTGTATGTAGTTTCCGGTTCATCTTTGAATTAATTCAGCCCTATCGGAAACTTTCGCTGCCCCTCAGTCACCTACATTATTTGATGGGTGCTCCGGGTTGAGAGATTGGAAATCCCGCATTCAGGGATAGTTAAAGGTCGTATCTAGATAGCATCATCTGATGAGCTACAATATGCTCTTGCATAATAGCCAGTTCCAACCTTTCCATCATTTCAACAAAAGGAAGCAATGTTTCCGGCGCCTTGGTCTTTAAGCGGCTCATCTGATGTGCCTGCGTCCAAAACTTTTCTGCCTGATTGATCTTAGTAAGCAATGATTGTTCTAGGTTTTCTTCTGATAGCTTGGGAAAAATTAGCGAATCTGACTTGCTTTCTAATCCCATTAGCATACCGGCAGGGTCAAAATCATAAAATCCGATCACACATGCAGGCGGATATGCCGCTAATGCAATTTTGAGCTCTCTTGCGTCACTCTCATGACCTCGATAGATAAATAGTGGATTAGCGAATGGTTGCTCAAATTGCAGATCGTTGATAGATCTCATAACGGCACCATTTTCAACAATAATCACTTCAGCTTCTTCGAGTATGAGATGATCACTTGGCACAAGTAGATTTGTGCCGCGTGGAGTTATGGCGGGTCCATTTATTGTTTGTACTTCATAGCCAATTGGAGCTGCTACTTTTAATTGACCTGCAAAAACATTCTTTCGCGCAAGCTTTTCATTGATTCCTACACATGCAACGCTAATTCGATCCTCGGGTATTGAGCTTTCTACAAGTGGATCGATACCTGTTCGATCTTTAAACCAGCCTCTAAGCCCTTCCCTATCCCTTGCATTGAACCAGATATAAGAGCCCATAATGTGTCCAATACCCTGTTCATCATGGATTTTCTGAAAACTTTTGTTTAGATGAGCTGCATCTTTACCACTGCGAAGAAAGCGCTGTATGATTTCAAACTCTCGATTCATTGCGGCCCACTTTCCGAAGAACGATATCAGATACCCAGAAGTTACCACTGAATGTATCATCCGGAGACTCGACAAAGTGGATATATAAACTTGCACGCTGTTTCAGCGGTAGACCGTGAATTTCATTGACGAGTGCCATGTACCAAATCTCTAAGTCACAGTGTTTGTCTAGCTTGCTAATGTGATAAACCTTTTTAGCTGATATCGGTTCATCGGTTCCAGATAAGAGTTCTAATGTTTCTTGAACGACTATAACCATAGGGTTTACAGGTATCTCGACAGCTTTTTCACTGAGCCCATCTTTTACGGGTTGTGGTACAAATTTCTCTTTTTCAGTAACCGTAAGCGTCGGTAGAGACTCAACAATCGATACTAATATATCTTCGTGCTCAGGATTTTCCAAATCAGGATAGATCGGATTACAGAGCCGAACAGCCCTATTTAGTACAGGAGGGAGTTCATTAAGGTCATCTACGCTTGGCTGATAGGACTCATCTCTATCAAACTTCTCAATAAGGCAATCAACTAGCCTAGCTTTCTCTTGCTGACGGTTGATCGTGTGAAGCAAGTTTATTAATCGCTCTATCGAATAACCAAGTTGCTTACGACAATCTTCCAACGCGCTGGGAATGAGCTTTAACAGTAGTCGTCTGAGATCCGAGTCATCACCAGCTTTGTTATGGAGGTCTTGGTAATCAAAGGTTTCTAATATCGTATTGAATTCGGATGCACGGTCTATCATTTTACGGTTTTCGATGGCTCTCAAATCGAGGTTATGTATATGGGTGAATTCGGTATTGATATGCCTAGCATAAATCGACAGGGAGTTTCTCAAGCTTTCTATTAACTGATGCCCAAAAAAGAAGGCATTTTCTAGGTAATGATTGCTATCCTCTAATGCTCCCCTGCTTTTCGCTTCACGATAACCTTCAATCGCACCTTCAATTTCCTTCCATAAATCGGCGACCGCACTGTTCGCACTGTATCTGAGTTGGCTTCGAGTGACTGCCGCCAACAGTGATGTCAGACTTTGGCTTAAACGAACAGGTTCATCCATATCCATTTGCCAAGTTAACTGATGTTTCATCAGAGACTTGATGGCCGAACGGTTTTCTTCAGTGTCATGCAATGCGCCACCTTGGTTAAGATAGGCATCAATAATGACCTCTCGGTGTTTTGCTAATGCCTGAAGCGCATCAGCAGCATCATCAATCCTTGCCATTAGACTAGAGTACCTTGGATTTGTTGGTCCCCGATCTCACCATCCAAACGTTCATGAGCTCGGATGAATGATAGGACATCGTATAAATAGCTCCAGCGTCCCGTCGCATGATAAAGCGATCCTGAGCTATCAAGCTTTATCAAATACCCTAGCTCTTCAAGCTTGTTAAGCACCTGACTAATGCGCCCTTTACCATCAGTAGCGGTAGATTTAAACAGTTTATGTCGGGTTAGATCTTCTAACGCTTGATTAAGCTCAGGTGAGCTCTCGATAAATCCGAGTAATTCACTCTCTTTGACAAGCACCCCAGCTTCAATCGGTCTTCCTGTAGGATGGCAGTCCCTCGCCAAACGCATCCAGCGTACTAGGGGTTCAATTTCACCCGCAAACAGCCTAAAAACACCTCGGATCGCTCGCTTTGCCTCTGTTTCATCTGCATCCAAATAGACACAGTAATATCCTTTACCATCTGAGGTCACTCGTACAGCGCGTTCTATTCTCAAAAGGTAATCGCCAACTTCTCGCATGTTCGGTTCGCTTTGCATGAAAGCGAACTCTCCTGGTAAGGTCTCATGACAAATGATTTTATCTGATAATAGAGCTTGAACAGTTCGGCTAAATAATTGCGAATCCATTACCCCACCTCCCCAGCAACCAGTTCAGAAAGTCGCGATGATAACTCACTGTTGACGCCTCCCCCCTTCTCTTTCAATTCCCGTACTCCTGTTCGACGGTCAATAAGCTTCCGATGTTTGAAGAACTTAAGCAAATTAGGGTCTGTACTTGGGAATGCTGAGAAGCAATAAATGCCTGCTTCATCAAACATTGCGAACACCCTCGCTATGTTTTCGGGCGAGAGGGCCGCAAGTTCATCAATTGGCCAGTGAAGTGATATAGCTAGATTTGGACACAGATAACGTGCCATCCCTTTGAAAATAACCAATATTGCAAGATATGAAATACCGTTTGAGCTCACTGCATCAAGTTCGGCTGCACTAGTGGCATGAGCCCTTCGTCCATTCTCTTCTAAGCAGATCCGCAGTCGAATAAGGGAGTTAATATCACTTTTTACTCGTGCATATTGAAGTGCATCGTTAGCCAACTGAATAGACTCCAACAGCACATCTGGCGGGAGTTTAAAGTCTCGATCCTCACACCACTCTACCCATTGCCGATTGAACTCAGACAGTTTTCTCCAATAGTCGCCTTCTTTAACAACAGATGTCACCTGTAACTCGATATTCGTCAAGTTTTCAATGCGTTGGTTGGCGTTGATATTTTTCCCCAGATGGCGCGATACTCTATCAACTTCTTTGTTCAGCGAATTGAGGTTGTCATGATATTTGGAAAGGCTATCTCCGACAGCGCGAACCTGTTCAATGAGTAGATCTCTCAAGTCCGGCACATCATTATCTAATAAGTGAGCGAGGTCATTTGGTTGGCTCAACCTAAACTCCACATCAAACTCATTAAGTCCTGAAACCATTTTGCGCTGGTCAAGTAACATCTGCCAAGCTTTGTAGATGCGTGAGTTTACATATTGTTGGAGTATTTGCTGAGCGATACCTACTCCATTTAGTACGTCTTCACGAAGTTGAGCCTCCCGAGTTAAATGGCGCTCAAGGTCTAAGATGAGTGCCCCGAACGGATGCTGTGGCTCAATGATTTCGTCGATTACAGGACACCGATTGATAAGACTGGTGCCTTGTCGAATTTTGACTTCCAGTTCTTTATATTTAGCTGTATCAATAGAAAGCTGTTGGTTAAGTGTGTTGCGTTTTAGCGAGTAATCTTTGTTGTGCCTGTTAATATTTTCCTGAGCTTCGTCACGAGCCGCCTCACAGTCTCGTAGTTGTTGTTCAATATTTTCACGTGTATCCCAACGAACGCTGGACCAATGGTCAAATTTTTCGATCTCAATCCAGTATTCTTTAATCTCTTGAACAAGCTTAGTCTGCTGATTCACTTTTCCACGCAACTCACGGACATCTTCTGGATTCACTCCACTCTCTATACAGTATTCAGAATAACGTACTTCAATGCGTTTAAGTTGATCTTTGAAATCACTCTCTGCTGTTTCTAAGGACTCTTCTAGTAGCTCTTTTTGCCGTTGAATTCTCTGACTTTCCATCTGATATTTAGCGTTGATCTCTTGGTGATGCTCACTAAAGCGATGATTAATTTGGCTACGTTTTTCATTAAACTGCTTTTCAGTCTGAGTGATTTCAGCAGCGATTCTGACCATTTCATTTTTCGCAGCGCTTTGATCTGCTATGGCATTGTGTTTAGCAGTTTCTTTAGCCTTCTGTTTCTCGGCCCACAGATTACTGAGGCGATTTGTAAGTTCATCAATATCGTGACGAAGCGGTTTGATCTTTTGATCAAGCTCTTTCAGCTGAGTATGAATAGAACGCGCTGCGGCTTCTCGTTCTACAATTGTTTTTTCTGCATTTCGAACTACCCCCTCTTGCTGATCCAACCGTTGAGCCAGTGTTTCATCATCTGCACAATGGTCGGGGATATCTATTTTTTCTAGTAACAGTGACCAGCCAAAAACCGTATCAGTCGAGCCAATATACTCCGGCTCAAGATCTGATCTTAGGAGCAGGTCTTTATCAATAATACGACCGATCGATTCTGTCCACTTTGGATTTTCTCTCCTAAACTCAGATAATAACGTTCCGTCATTTGGATAAGCTATAGCTTGAAGGGAGTTGAGCTTCCCTCGCTCCTTATCAGCATTAATTTTCGCTTGATCAAGCAAATCATGTGCACTATCACGCTGTTTTTTTACAAGATCAAATTCTGATTCAAGTGTCTTCAGAGATTCACGTTTTCCATCAATTTGTTCCAGGTAGGTCAACTCTGAGGATTCAATATCGCTTAATTCTTGAATATCTAGGGGCCGCTCTATGTAAGTGTTGGCTGTAACTTTTGCAGTCGCATGATCAGAATTAAGTTCCTTCAATCGCAGCGAGAGTTCACCGTCATTTAAAGAATCGATAGCTTTCTGCTTATCTTGTGATAGAACTTGTAAAACTTCAGATTTTTTTTGTTCGCCTGCTCTAAGTTCTTCAACTAACTGGTTGCGCTGGATATTAATTTGATTCTGAATCTGATCGCGATGTTCACGAGCTTTGTACTTCTCCGTGTCACGCTCACCCTCTAAGTTTTTAACTTGCTGGGTTAACTGATCCAGCTGTGTTTTGAGGTTATCAAGACGCTGCTGCTCTTGTTGAAGGTTTGAGTATTTGGCTTTCTTTGAGTGAATGTCTCGCTCATTAATCCAAGCATCATGGTCTTTATAGATTGTTTTGATATCTCTATCTAATTGAGATGTTTTACTTTTGAGTTCTTGATATCGAGTCCTGAGGGTTTCAGTTTCAGTTTCATATTTCTCTTTTTCTGCCACCAGCTTTGATTCAGTTACTTTCATACTAGTGGCTAGTTGAGATAGTTCGTCATTCGCCTCTACAAGTCGAGCTTTGAGTTGACTCGCAGTGTCGTCACGATCCTTAACTACAAGCAGCCGAGTGTTATGGTTTTCAATGCAATCTCTAATTCTGTCTTCGGAAGCTGTGAAGTCCCTAAGGGCTGCTATATCTTGAATCAGTGTTTTATCTTTTAGGTGCTCTGGACGAGAATTGATATGGATGTCTTTGAACTGTGTCTCTGCAATCATATTTTTTAATCGCTCAAACATATCTTTTCGACGCAATATAGAATGGCTCATGCGATCTAGGTGCTCATACGATCGTTAGCACCACCTATACAATACTCACGAGCCAATGCCACATCGCCTGCGTTACCACCCTTTCGCCGAAGAAGATTACGATCATTCTGGATAATAGATCGGTAGTCTGTGATCGTATCCAGCTGCTTGCTTATTGTTATATTTTGGACTCTTAATTCATGAAATATATCGCTAATTGAAACACCTGATTCTAATAAAGGCTTGATCTCAGAGCTGAAAAAGGTCTCTTCTAAGCACCCCCGTATAAAACGATAAATGACCTTAGAGCCAGAGGTGTGTCGATACATAACGACTAGTCGAAAACCATCATCTCGCTGATGTTCGAAAACAATAGCGCTCGACTGCTTTGGCAGGTAAAAATCTAGAAATGAGTCCTTATCTGCAATTTGGTCTACAAGTAGATTGGGCTCAGTACCGTAAAATATTGGGATTAAATTAAGTGCCGATGTTTTTCCAGCGCCGTTACCGCCACTGGCGTTTGAATGGCCATCAACATCAAACTTTACAGTCATACTTGTAAAGTATGAGTTATGAAGCACGATTCTTTTTAATCCCAACATTTTAGATACCAAGTCCTTTATGAACGAAAACAATTTACATAACTTAAAAAACTGATCAAGGCTGTTGATCCTGACACTCAAACTTTGCAATAAAACTACTTAGAGTATTTGCCTCTTTCACCTCATCATGGGGTATCAACAAATACTTCCACTCCTTGCCTCCATTTGCTTTCAAATAGTCAGATGCATTTAGGCACCATTTAACACCCGCTTTCATTTTTTCAGTTACCTCCTCATTCCATGATTGGTCCTGATTTCGGTGCTGTGCGCTTTTTGTTTCGATCATCAGTACATAATCATTCGTTTCGGCCACAAAGTCAGGTACGTATTCAGGATGTTCAGTGCCTCTTTTGTAGTACATTTTGAACTGGCCTTTGGCAGGTTTGAACCATTTGATTGCATCACGTTCAAGAATGGTGGAAAAGCGCCGTTCGGTGTCTGAGTCAAACTTCTGAATGGGATAAAGGCACTTGCTAAAGCCACCAAAGAGCATCTGCTTAATTTTACTGACGTCTGAAACTGTATCTCGGTAGCTTTTAAGATCCTGATCTTCGGCAGTTGTGTATGAACAGTCTTTCAATGTTGTAAAGCCACTTCGCACTTCAACTTCATACTCAGTTGCCTCTTCATAAAAGTGCTTATCCATTTGAGCATGAATCAATCGGGCGATAGCATCGCTTTGGTTCTGTAAGATATTAATAACATCTTTTTCATCGTTAACCGTACTTAAGCATTCTACAGCTTGCCTAGCTAAGTCGTAGAGCAGATCAGCATGTTCATCGTAGGGAATATCATCATAATCAAACAATTTTTTGAGTATGTAATTCTCTTTAATTGGCTCGTAATTGCCTGAGTCGCCCTCGCCTATTTCTGTTTGATGATTGGTTTGTAGACTTTGGCTAACTAAGGCCCGCTCTTGTGGTTTGAGTCCTTTAATTCCCGTTAAATCTAACGTAAAGGTTCTATAGCCACTCGTAACAGTGCCTTTAGGGGTCACAATGATGCGTGGAATATCGATGGTATTGTTCACCACTAAAGCTGTTGTTTTAGCAACAACATCTGCTATATCAACCTGCTGCTCATCTTCAAGCAAGGATTGTTGCCCTTGGGTAAGATGTTCTTTAACCGCAAGAATCATGGCTTGCTGCAAGGTTTCCGACTGAAGTGATTTACTGGTGGGCGCTTGCTGTGGTTTGGTTTGATATTCCTTGATAATTGCTAATGCGGCTTTCGCCGCTTTTTTCTCAGGTTCAGATATAAACAGCGGTTGCGCGGGTAGCGTTGGGGTATAGTGTGTGCCAGCGCTTCCTGTTGTCTCATCTCCTGATACCAGCGCATTAATATTCGAGCTGACTTGGACACTTTCGGTTTTTATCGCATCCTCAGGACGATCAAGAATCAGCTGTTTTAGGCGCAGTGGATTATCAGGGTTGTTTGCTTCATCCACAATTTCTTGAAATTTGTCATGGGCCACAATGCTCAAGCGATCCACGGGCTCTACACCAGTACGCTTGCCGTAAGGAAGACGCAGCCCTCGGCCAATTGACTGTTCAATTAGGGTTCTAGCATTAGCAGCACGAAGCGGTACGATGGTATAAAGATTGGTAACGTCCCAGCCTTCCTTTAGCATATTGACGTGAATAACAATTTCGGTAGGCTCATCGCTACTTTCTACATTAAGTAAGGCTGCTACGGTTTCTTCCTCCTTACTGCTACTATCTACCTGAATCACTTTACCTAGATATTTGCCATCAAATATCGTTTCAAGCTTATCTTTTAGCGCTGTTGCGTGAGTTGTGTCGCGAGCAATGACCAACATAAACGGCTTAACAACACGAACATCACTTTCATGAGCATAGGTGATCAGCTCCACTTTTGTGGCTTCGTGTAAGCGAATACCATCCATTAATTTGATGGTTTCCAGTTCTTCTTTACTATACTGACTGGCATCAAAGTTACGCTGTGTGACAACAGCTGGCTCTTTAACAAAACCGTCATCCATAGCGCGTGCTAATGGATAGTCGACCACGACATTTTGAAAAGGCACTGTGCCTCGGCTAGTTTCAACGAAAGGCGTTGCTGTTAGTTCAAGGCCCATTATTGGCTTAATCTCATTCAATGCTTTAACACCTGCACTAGCACGATAGCGGTGTGACTCGTCCATCAGCAGCACTAGGTCAGGTAAGCTCGCTAAATAGTTGAAATAGCTATCACCAAGATATTCCGATAACCGCTTAATCCGAGGAGCTTTACCCCCTCGAACCTCCGAATTGATTTTGGAAATATTAAATATATTAACGGTGACAATCTGCTGATCACCCAATAAGTCTCTGGAAAGCTGTGCGCCCCGCTGCTCATAGTTATCGCCAGTGATTACAACAGGAGCTTCGATAGCAAACTCAGATATGCCTTTGAATACATACTTGGGTGTTCCAGGGCTAAAATCGGCGATCAGCTTTTCATAGATAGTCAGGTTTGGCGCTAGAACAAAAAAGTTTTTAATGCCGTGCGCGAGATACAGATAAGTGATAAATGCGCCCATCAAGCGCGTTTTACCCACGCCTGTTGCTAATGCAAAGCATAGAGAAGGAAACTCACGCTCGAAATCTTGCAGATTTGAAAACTCGGCTTTAATAGCATCCAACATCGCAGGTATATCATGCGTAGGATCGAGTAACCTATCACCTGTTGCTTCAATGGCTCTAGCCAGTGCGTCTAGTGACTCACGTTGAGGCGCACGCAAACTCAAACGACCTGAAATACTGTTAATGATTTTCTTATCCATGTCTTACTCCATTTCTTAAAACAGGTCGTCTTGTTGTGGCTGTGCGTTTACAGAATCAGTCTGTGCCATCGGTAGATTTTGCACATTCAAACTATAATCATCATGTGCCCACTCGCAATGCTTCAACACAGCTTTTGGCAGTTTTTTGATGGTGAGATTCGCAAAGCGATCTGCGTTACAGCGAAAGGCACCACACATCACTAGCAGAGTTTTATCGCTACCAACGTCCTCGCTAATTAATTCCAATTGCTCTAATGAGAGATTCTGTGTGGTCACATAGATGAAATCTGTTTCAGTAGAATAGCCATGTTGCCACCAAAGGGTATCAGAAGGCGCATAGGTAAAGCCCTCTAATTTGCAGACCGCTTCGGCCAGCATTTCAGCGTTATACTCTTTATTAATGACCAGTTGTCCCATTGGTCTTTTTGCAATAGAGAAGGTGCAAGCTTGTAGTAACGGAAGCCACCGCCGCCATGCCAGTTGAGTGATTTTGAAATGCCGCCCTGATCTTCGCTATCAATGACTTTTTTCAATCTAGGGATGATATGTGTATGGCAGTGCTCGCCCAGCTCTACCATAATCCAGCGGCGTCCCATTTTATGGGCTACAGCGCCTGTTGTACCAGAGCCAGCAAATGAATCTAATATAAGTTCACCTTGGTTAGTAGCAATGTGAATAATTCTACTAATTAGCTCTTCAGGCTTAGGAGTATCAAAGGTGAGATTTTTATTGAATATTTCATTTATATGCTTCCTAGCAGAATCTGTTGTTCCTACATCATCTGCATACCAAATAGTCTCTGGGGTAACACCCTGATCAGTAGATTCGCTTAAAAATTTTTTTATCCTAGGAGCATTATCGCCTTTTTTACCGAACCAAATTCTATTATCTGCTATTTCTTTTTCCATTCTATCTTTTGTGTAACGCCAACAATTTCCAGCCGGTGGATCTAATTCACGTCCAGATGGCGTTACCAAAGTATAGAATTGGCTTTTTGTTCCATGTCCTGCTTGAGCAAGTGCAGAAATTGACTGCCACGGACCTCTTTGATCGCCATCAGGATTTTTATATCTAGCTTTAATTTCATCTGTCAGAGGTAAAGAATTTCTTGAAATATCAAAGTTAGGCTTACTTTTTGCGTAGACCAAAATAAAATCATGTTTAAATGAAAAAACCCTTCGATTTTCTCTTGTTTTTCTCTTCTCCCAAACTATAGTTGCGACAAAGTTTGAACGACCAAATACTTCATCGAGGAGTACTTTTAAATATGCCATTTCATTATCATCTATAGAGATCCATATCGAGCCATCTAAAGATAATAGTGATCGTAAAATAGTTAGGCGTTCTTTAAGAAGAGATAGCCAAATCGAATGTTCTAACCCATCATCATAATGTTCAAATGCACTTCCAGTATTGTAAGGTGGATCAATAGAGATACATTTCACTTTTCCAATGTACTCTTGCTCTAGTGACTTCAGCGCCAGCAAGTTATCACCAAAAATCAACTTATTCTCAAAAATATCGTTTTCAGTTACTTTCTGGCTAGCATGATAGGAAAGCGCAGGATCTTCCAGCAGAATACGGGGTTCCAGTTTGGGCCGCTTATCTTTTCCTATCCACGTCAATTCGAGTTTAGTTTTATTCATGGTTTTCTCTTTTCATATCTTTAATTTATGACATCTAAAGCTGTGAAGTTTTATGCAATAAGAACTTGATAAGTGGCATGTACTGATATTCTTTTTCTTCTTTTTTAGCTGTTTCGACATCATTTGTAGCTGTCTTGGGTTTGGTTATGTTTTTTAGTTTTTCAGCTTGCTGCTTATCTACATCATTGAGGTTCGCTTGCGACAATAGAAGATTTAGAGCGAATGTAGATCCAAATGTAACATTTCTGAAGAAACTAAGTGGGCCAAAGTTCCCTACTCCTCTTTTTGTAAAATCTTCGACTGCTTGCTCCCTTAGCTGATCTAGTGGAACGCTTATCAATTTCTTAATTACTGCCTCATCAACTAATTCCCGACTATCAATTCTCTGCACAAGTCGTTTCAACACAGTGCTCGTCAGCACGATTGCACCATGTCTGTAAATTAGCTTTTCTTGTCCGTTGACACCTCGTTCATAATCACTAACAAGATCACGGATAATTTTGTAGCACTTAACGGCATTTATAAGCTTAATTGCAGAGATATTTTCTCCAAAGTTAGCCTTGTAGTATTCACTATCTTCGTCTCTGTAACGCATTGGATCAGACTTAAGCCAAATAGAGTGCCGTGGATCTGGCAGAAGACACGTTAGCGCTGTTATTGCTTCATCAATTGTTATAATGTTTGATCCATTTAGGGTTGCCTCTGGGCGATAGTGATAATCAAAACCATGAAGCTTTAGATTTTTTCGGATATCTTCTTGCTGCTCATCAAGAGAAATAAAGTTTGAAATATGAACCGGGTTTTGAAAATTCCTAGCCTTGGTAACCTCCTTGTGGAAACTTCCTGCATCTGGCGCATGAATAAGGGTCAACAAAACTTTTGCGGAGCTAATATCTGATTCGGGGTTTAGAGTTCTGAACTCAGCCGCAGAAGCTATTGTTTGAGCACCATTGACGATACTTAATCCTATTGCTTCATGGGTATGGCTCTTGCTATTAGGATTTTTTGGATTAAGTTTTTCACAGAGGGCGGTAATACCATTATTGAGATATAAAAAGTTTTCAGGCTGTGATTGCAATGTCTTCTTTATAGCTGAATTAACTTCTGATTTTTTCGAACCAAGGAAATAACGAATATTTTTTTCATATAATGCTTTTTCGTACTTAATATGAAGGGCAACGAGGTCTTCCAGCGCAACAATGCCATGAACCATCATTCTTGTATTGGTTGTTTTCTGTGACTTTTCCAGTTTTAACTTTGCATCAACTCTGGGAACCGTATGTTCCGCTAGAAGCCATTCTGAAATTTTACCGGCATCGATATAGATTACTTTATCATTCAATCGTTCGTCTTCTTTCTTGTCATTGCTGACATAATTATCGAGACGAACTGTAGCATGCTTTGCAAATTGCTTCCCGGTACACGCTACAATTAACTGAATACTCTTGCAATCATCTAGATATCTTTCTATGTCGCTGATTCTATCTTGAACATTTTGGTTGAATGTATCGAACTGCTGTTTTAATAAAAGATCGACACCCGTGATACATTCCTGAGCATCTTCCTGTTTGAAATCTTCTGTTGAATGCAGTTTGCACTGGAGTAGAACTAAACACTGAGTTGAATCATCGAAGTATATGGCATCTATTCCGTTATCATTGTAATTATCTGTTACCGCAGCCGCTGCATCCTGTGCTGATGTGTCGAATTTTTTTTGTAGTACAAACGCAGAAAAAGCGCGGCTAATCTGCTTTTTAGCATTTTCATCTTCACTAGCTCCTTTTCTGGGGATAAGGTCCGGAAGTAAGCTTACATATCTTTGATCCAATACTTTTTTCAGAGCATCCATATGCTCTACTTGTATACTAGCCATTAATTAATACTCCATTGCATGGCAAATAATGTTTCTACGCTCGATTTATTGTTGAAATTACCTTTAATTAATTCGAATAGCTCTCGAATAAAAAACTGCATAGTACACATCCTTATATCCAAATGTCTTTTTGCTGCCAATTACTCGGAAAACCCATTTTTATAGGATCGATATGATGGTTACTTATGAGTTTTTCCAACCGCACAGCCCAGTGGTTTACGCCACAGATAGTGTTCATCAAATAAGCGAGAATAACAAAGGTGTTATAGAGCTTTCTTAAGCGCCTATCTGTATCTGGCAAAAGCAAAAGACTGCTTAGCAGTTTTGGGTCACCACGTCGAGGCAGCATCGGGGTTTTTGTGAAATCGCGGTTCCAAAGCCGAGCATGATGTGCGGCATGATTACGAACCAACGAAAGGTGTTCGCAAAAAGAGGTCATGATCTTTTCATCTAGTCCGTAGACACGGCTTATTGCTTGGCGGTCTGATCTGGCTTCGATATTCGAAAACCACTTTGATAACTGCCCCATGGTCATCAGCTCAACTACAGCCCAGATGGGCGGCTGTAGCTCTTCGTATTTTGAAGTTAGGTGTTTAATAAACTCTTCACGGCTACGTTTTATATCTTGGTCAAGTTTATTCAGGCTGGCACCGTACCCCACCGGATTATGAAATAAAGCCGGATTTAGATGTGGGTGTGAGCTATTGTGGTTATGGCTAAGGTGGTATGCCAATTGTGTTCTCAATGAGACTTCAACCCGTTCAATAGCATCCAGAACCAGCAGGCGCAGCTCTCTATCAAATATGTAGAGATTAAGTACGGTATCAAACGTGGTGCCTTGACGAAACCTGTGTGTGGCATGATCCTGCTCAAACGGCAGACAATAAGCAGCAAAGCGGTAATAGTTCAGTTGTGATAAGTAGAATTCAGCTTTGGCCTTGTCATCAATGATCAAACCTCGCTGCTCAAGACGGACGACTTGTTCAGAAAATGAGGTGGGCGGTTTGGTATAGGCTTGCTTGCGAGGCTTTGGTTTGTTGCTTGGGTTCACTTTTCGATCCCCCATAAATGAGTAACCCCTCGCGGTGCGCTACATTCTAACCCGAAGGTGAGACGAGAAGCGGGAGGGGTATTGTTGGTGCGAATTATAGTACTTTGACCACCAAAATCAAGCTCTGAGCGGATAAATTCACACCCATGCATAAGCTGAAAATATGTGTTCCAGTCCAGTAATTTCATTAAAAACAATAACTTTTTATTTTCTTTCATTTTACACTCCATTGTAGGGTGAAAAGTGTTTCAACCTGAGTTTTCCTATTGAGCTTACCTTCAAGCGCCTCAATCAATGCCTCACGGCGCTCATCAACCTCATCTTGTTTGTCAAAAAGGTCACGCCGGTTCTTGTTGCGCTGACTTTCCAGTGCTTTCTGCTTTTTTTGTAGTGTAAGCTTTTCTTCTAGAGTGACCGCGACTTTGGCATCACGGCGCACCTGTTTGATTTCTTTATCGAGTTCTTTGATCGATTGCTCAAGCCCTTCTTTTAGATCATCTGCCCAAGTATCGAGTTTGTCCACTTCCTGCTCGAAAAAATTGAGATTTCGTTCGTTAACTGATTTTTCAACTTGATTGCGTTCAGCTTCTAAAATTTGGTCAAGCTTTCTCTCTGAATCAGATGGCTCGGCTATCTTGAATTCTTGTTGGGAGTCTCGCTCATAAGCCGATAGTTGCATCAGCTTTTGCACAACTTCTGCGGGGATACGGTTGCCTTGCTTATCAAAAGTGGCAAACAGCAAGTACTCCTCACAACGCTCTAAAGATTCGATACTGAATTTTTGTAGCCGAAGAACTCCTGTCAGACCGATGAGACTTTCAACAACTGACACCTTGGCATTATGTGCAGAGTAATCAAAGATCAGTTCCGCTGGTGGCAGTAACTCACGATTAAGAGCCTGTTGCAGCACCCATTCCCCAAGTGGGGCTGATAGCCTGTAGCGGTGAGCATTCGCCAATGTGCCCTCATTATTTTGTTTGGCTCCCCGTTTATGAAGTTGGTAAAACCCTTTCTGAATCTGAGGGATAGGGGTGTTTAACTGAAAGCTGTGGTTGTTTGGATTAAAGATAGCAAGACTCTGTAATTCGTGCTGTGTGAGTGTCCAAAACCATCGCCCTACTTTGTCGAGCCTTTGCTCGGCAGCATTTAGCCGCAGTTTCAGCAGGTCATGAATGTCCTCGTCGAAATTTTCCAGCAAGAGTTGTCGAGTGGCTTGCATCTTCTCATTGATATCGGCTTCCAACTCAAGCTGTAGCAGTTTAAATGCCGAATCAATCTCTTCAGACCTGCGGCAAGTCGCGTAAATCGCTTGGATACGTTTTTCAAAGTCTAAACCAGATTCTATGCTACCTAGTACTTCATCGGATGCACCGAACACTCCGTCAAATAGATGAAATTTTTCTGTGAGCAGCTCAAGTACGCGTTGATCTGCTTTGTTAGATTCGTTCAAAAAATTAATGACAACCACATCAAACTTTTGGCCGTAGCGATGACAACGGCCTATGCGTTGCTCTACCCTCTGTGGGTTCCAAGGCAAATCGTAGTTGATTAACAGTGAGCAAAACTGAAGGTTAACCCCTTCTGCGGCTGCTTCAGTGGCAATCATTATTTCTGCGTGATGTTTGAAGTGATCAATCAATGCTGTGCGTCGATCAATCTGAGGCGAACCACTTATTTTGTCGCTGTCTTTATTTTCATCAAGCCAGCGTTGATAGACGTCTGTTGCTTGGGGGTGATTGTTAGAACCACTGAAGGTCACGATTTTGTCTGCAAAGTCATTAGCTGCGAGATAGTGGTTGAGATATTCCTGAGTTCGTTTGGATTCGGTAAAGACAATGACTTTGCGCGGGGCACCCATCGCATCCATTTTTTCGAAGCCCTGACCCAAGGCTATTAATAGGGCTTTAGCTTTACTGTCTGTTTCAATAGCCTTGGCTTTGGCTATATACAGCTTGATTTCATTTATTTCATCATCAAGCAATTCAAGGTCTATATCATCATCAGTTATGGTCGTGTCATCTACTTCTTCAAGGTAGTCTTGCTCAAGATCATCCTCATCGACTAGTGTAGCCACTAGGTCATAGTCACAGCTATTGTGCTCTTTAAGGGATTCCAAGCGCTTTAAAATGGTTTCCAGCGTGTACATGACAGCATGAGAACTGGATGCTAGAAGTTTCCGCAGAATCAAGCCAGTTAAATGCCGTTGGCTGCGTGGGAGTGCATAGCTTTGATCGCGTTCAAGTAAGGCTGAAATGCCATTGTAGAGATCTTGCTCTTGTGTTGTTGGCCTAAAGGGAACAGTCAGTGTCTGGCGCTGTGTGTAGCGTACATATTCCAATACATCGCGCCTGAGTGTGCGATGTATAAAGCCCTTTAATCTGGTTTTGAGTTCAGCAACTGAGCTTCCACCCTGGATATAATTTTGACGAAAGGTTTTGTCATCACCAAACAGGTGTTCGTCAATAAGGGTCGATAAGCCATACAACTCCATGAGAGAGTTTTGCAGTGGTGTTGCAGTCAACAATAATTTTTTACGACCGGCCAATGCGCGTTTAAGTCGCTGGCCCATTTTGTTACTGGTACGATGCGCGTTTCTTAGCTTATGTGCTTCATCAATGACAACTAAATCCCAAGGCTCTACCAGTAATTGCTCTTCGAGCCGAGTAGCATAGTGATAGGACATGATCATTACCTGCTTGCCTGAAAGTGGGTTATACACCCCTTCTTTTTGCAGGTTTTTCCAAGTTTTAGCATCCAGTATCTGCGAGGGTAAGTTGAATTTATCCAACAGCTCCTGCGCCCACTGCCTACGTAGCGATGCTGGACAAATAATCAGAAGTCTACGGCGTCTTTCAGCCAGTATTGCGATAGCACCAAGCCCGCTTCAATGGTTTTACCTAAGCCAACTTCATCAGCAAGTACGACGCCTTGACTTAATGGATTAGTCAACGCGAAGAGTGCTGCATTAATTTGGTGTGGATTGAGGTCTACACTGGCATCAAATAACGACTGCGATAGACTATCAACACCCCCTGAAGCATGTCTTATTGTCAGTTCATGAGCAAAATATTTGGCTTGATAGTTAGTTATCTGCATCCCAAATACTTATTCCTTAAGAAAAAGTTGGTATTTAAATCCGATAGCATAACATTGAACCTGCATCAGGCAACGTTACGAATGCTATCGTATCTAAGCCAGATTTTTGTCTCTGGCTGATTGAATACCTATTGCACTCTGGAAAGTCACTTGGCTAATTTTAAAAGCCATAGTGATCTTTCAACCTATTAATAACTGCATTGTGGTTAGCTACAAGCTCGACTATCGTCCATTTTTGATTCTGCAACACCCTTAGCGAATTTGGGCATGTACTGATGCGTTTTTGAAAGTATCTAACTTTCTTTTCAGCGAAATCTAGGTTGCCTTGTGATGTATTTTTCTTCGTAGTGATGAGTACCAAATTACCTAATCGATGAGTCCATTGCTCTCTTTGATCATTAGTAAAGTCTTTCAGCCATTGGCTATTAGCACTTGGATTTTGAGGAAGCACATGCTCTACAGAAAGATAATTCAAGGACATCCTTTGACTATGGTCGGCATAGAGATAATCTAGCTTCAGAAGAAGATATCTTGTGAATCGTCGTCCATACACAGCAGAATTAATTGCACGATTAAATCCATCTTCGTCGAATTCAAAAGGTTTTATTTGATCCAAAAGATGATTTGCATCATTGCCTGCTTCTATTGCACGAATAATATTATTCATCCTCTCAATACGCGCTGTCGGTGAATACTGTGCAATCCAATCAGAGGATAACTGATTGTCCAATTTTTTTAGAAATTCAAGGATTCGTTGGTGTCCAAAGCAGTCAATGAATCTCATTAATGGTGGTAGCCAATCGGAAGATGGAAGACCAATCAACATAATTTGAATAAGATTATCGAATTCGAATGAGTTGCCTGTCTCCTTGTAATTGTCTTCACCCAAGAGCTGATTGTAGTGCTTTAGGTATCGCTCGACGACTTTAAAAGTTTCTTTACCCTTTGATAAAGTTGGTTTTTTTAATAACCCCGTGGTCTTTTCTTTTTCCTTTGGGTTATATATTTTGTGCTCAAACTCATCAAGTAAATTCAGTCGAGCTTTTTCTTTCAATAAAATTGTACGTATATGATTCAGGAAACGGTCGAAATCATCACCAAGCTCACCTTCAGCTTCTTCCCATAACTTTGCATAACGCTCTTTATCACTGTCTTCTGCTAATGCACCGAGATTAGTTGACTTCAAAATATCACTATTTCGCAGTGGCATACCACGGTCATTTAGAATGGTAAATAGACGAAAAGCATCATCAAGATTTTCTGTTGCAACGTAAATTAAGAGGACATTTTTACGAATGAAGCTGTAGAAGTCTGATAGCTCAAATTTGTTATTTGTATCCTTAATGAGTGCATTGAGCACTCTTCTTATCTTAAGTATTGCATGAGCCATATTTTTTACAGATGGATCTGGACTTTTGGTGATCAAAGTCTCTAATGCCGCTTCTTCGTCAGTGCCACACTCAAGCTTTATATGATTGTCTACAAAATCCTGCACTTCTGGGCGAATAGCGAAGATGATTCGAGATCTCTCTGGAACGCCATCAAAATTGTTACCTTTCTGAAAAATCGCTTTTTGACAAGCATCTTTTAGGTCTGGGTTAGCTGATAAATCACGAATACACGCAAAAAGTAAAAATAAAGTAGTCATGCGCTGCTGACCATCAAGAAGATCATTTTCATCAAACTTTTGTCCGGGACTGCTTCCGGCACGTTTCGATTGATAAACGAATGAACCTAAAAAATAATCTTGATCTGGTTTTTCGTTAAGCGCAAATACAAGATCATCGAGTAAGTCGTCGATCTGATCATCCCCCCATACATAGGGACGTTGATACTCTGGTACTCTGAACCACATGTTACTAAAGATGTCTTTGACTAAAATTTTCTCACTCTTGATCTCATGTGTGCCAGACATTTGCTTTTGTTCCTTGTTCGTTAATGTGTTTATCGAGCAAATAGTGCGTGCTAACCTAAAGCTGCATGTAGTCTTCGAATCAACTTTTTACTGAAGACTTTCTAGCATCCCTAACAATGACTGTTGTTCCTACCCGCTTGATTTCAAATAAACCTATAGCCTCAACCAACTCACTAAACTTTTGATAACCATAGTTTCTTGGGTCGAAATCAGGACTTGCTTTAGCTAAGTAGCTACCCTCTGGTCCTAGTTGTGACCAGCCATTGTCATCAGATGAAGTTTGAATGCCTGTTCTAATCATCAACAGAAGCTTCGTATTTCTTCGGAGTTCTTTCGATGTTTGTTTTATAAGGGCTGTAGGCGACGAATCGGCTTCAAATGTTTCGGTCGAAGTGAAAACTTCGGTATAGATGAAGCGATCACAGGCTGAAACGAATGGCTTTGGAGTCTTCATTTCACCAAACCCATAGACAGTCTTCCCTGCCTCTGTGAGTCTTGAAGCAAGGCGAGTAAAATCACTATCGCTTGAAACGATGCAAAACCCTTTGAATGGACCTGTATAAAGCAAGTCCATAGCATCAATGATCATGGCGCTATCAGTTGCATTTTTTCCGGTGGTATAACGAATTTGTTGAATGGGTTGAATTGAGTGCTCAAGAAGAACAGCTTTCCATCCATTGAGATTCGGAGTCGTCCAGTCACCATAAATGCGCTTTACGCTGGCAACCCCCAGCTTCGCCACTTCACTCAATAGCCCATCAACCACATTGGGGTTTGCGTTATCAGCATCAATTAAAACAGCGAGAGGACGTTCAGTGTCCATTGGCTTGAAGTCACCATTTGACATAAATTCATGTCTACCTTAACCGATTCCATGTAAGATTTTTCAAACTATATCATTGTTTGAATTGGTAATGGCACGTTTAGATCTGAAATTGTTAACTCAAACATGTTCCGGGATAGCTAAGCTCAGAGATCAACTGGGTAAACTCTGGACGCTCGCCTGCAAACACTGCAAACGCCTGCCCTTTTTCTTTATCGTCTAATCTGTGAAACGCTTCCATTCTCTTCTTCCTTGAATAATCGATGCATCCATTTCAGTTTACCGGAGGTCATTGACTCAAACTGGCGCTGCTGGCTTTGAGTTAGTTGCTTGTAAGCACTATTCAGCTTTGCCATATTTTCAAGAGACTCTGCCTGGCCTAAATAGCTTATCACTGAGTAAAGCAGCGCTACTTTGTGACTCACTTTCTCAGGTAATGCCTTTTTGTATTCAAATGTTAAAAGTTTTTTGCCGACAAAGAATGGGGTGATTCGTTTATTGCTGACATAAGACAGCTGCATCGGTAATTGTGTCGAAATCCCTAATTCATTAACCGCTTTTGCTCCTGCAGGCACAATCACTGCCCCATGCTTTTTTTCCAATGACTTAATAATGCTGGGGATGGAAGGCGGCAGCTCGCCAAAGCGGCTTTCTGTTGGCCGCACATAAACCCCCGCGGTAATCCGGGTAAGTTTCTGAGCTCTTGCCATACGGGAAATAGCTTGGTCTACCGCAGGCTCACTCGCACTGACATGGCTAATAATCTGCTCACGTGTAATCGCTTCGCCTTTTCGCCGATGCTTGATATAGCTTTCTACTGAATATTTAACGGCTACATTCATCATCCATCATCCTCTTTACAACATTAAGGATAATGGATTTGACCATGCGTGTCAGAAATTTGTTCCTTTAATTACAGATTATGGCAGGTCAGTTAGAGGATGCGAAATTAAGCAATAGCGTGCAACCTGTGATCAGACCTTCTCACTTAGCATGCCGTGCTATTTCTCGCTTATCATGTTGTACCAATATTCGCTTATTGTGCTAAACGCTATCAATCATTGCGGCTGCCTGATATGCGCCCAACACAATTATGCACCCAGTGCATGCATAATCTGGAATATGATGAAAGCATCCTCACCGCTGCTAAAGTTACAGCGCTTTAGTGGTTTTAGCAGCGGCATTACTCAGGTGTCAGGCCGATTGCTTCTTGGCTACTTCAGCAACATGAGCGCCCTGAAATCGGGCAATTTTGATTTCGTTTTCGGACGGTTGACGGCTTCCATCACCGCCAGCAAGCGTACTCGCGCCATACGGTGTTCCACCGGTGATTTCATCCATATTCGTAAGCTCTTCACAGGAATAAGGTACGCCGACGATAATCATGCCGTGATGCAGTAACGTGGTGTGAAACGAGGTGATGGTGGTTTCCTGGCCACCATGCTGAGTGCCAGTGGAGGTGAATACGCTACCCACCTTCCCTATTAGCTTTCCGCCAGCCCACAGGCCACCAGTCTGGTCAAGGAAGCTGCGCATCTGTGCGCACATATTGCCAAAGCGTGTCGGTGTACCAAAGATAATGGCATCGTAATCGGCCAGTTCCTTTGTGGTTGCAAACGGCGCTGTTTGTTCAAGCTTGGCACCGGCCTTTTCAGCCTGTTCTTCTGACATTATTTCCGGTACGCGTTTGATCGTGACCTCGGTGTCGTTGACGCTACGAGCGCCTTCAGCCACCTCTTTCGCCAGCGTTTCGATATGGCCATACATGCTGTAATAAAGAACCAGAATCTTTGTCATGATACGTCTCCTGTTTGGGTGATCGTGTAGTCAGCCTAGCATTGAAGTCACCGTTCGTACACCGAACCCCTATCTATAGTTAACTCAGCCATGTGCCACAATAATAGCCAGTGCGACTGCGTAAACTGTCAGGATTAGCGCACTTTCAAAGCCTATCCGACCGATGCCATAGGTCTCTCGGCGAACCAGGCCAAGCAACAGAATTGCGGTCATCAGAATACTGATCAGACCCCAGGTCATCTGAACGGGGGCCATATCGTGGTAGATCGAGCCGTGAGGATAGCCCAGGTCTGCAGCAGCCACGACCAGCATGTTAAAACAATTGGTGCCGAATATATTGCTGACAGCCAGAGTCAGTGCTCCATAGCGTATGGCTGCGATGGTGGTCACCAGCTCAGGTGTGGAGGTGGCCAGAGCAGTCAGCAGACCACCGACCAGCGTATCGGAAAGTCCAGTTTCATCGGCTATTCCCTTGGCGGCTTCCATTAAAATCCAGCCAGCTATACCCGTCACGGTAGCCAGCGCAATGAAACTAATCCATGCCTTGGCAAGACTCCCGCGATGTTGTGGTGAGGGCGTATCCGGGACTGTTTCGCTGGTCAGGCGTGGAAACCACATGGGCCTGGCTCGGTACGTAAAACCAGATGCATCCCGAACAGATAGGCGATAACGATCACTGGCGTAACCGGATGCACGCCCCACTCCGCTATCGTCGGCGAAACGATGGCGAGTAGCGGTAACGTCAGCAATACGATCAGCAATCCCGCCAACATCAGGTTCACTGAGGATGCGGCGGCATGCTCCAGATTGGCTTTACGATAGACGATATCTGCAACACCAAGAAACACCAGATTAACCGCCATACTGCCCATGACGTTACTCATCGCCAGGTCGGGACGATTATCCAGGGCGGCACTCAGGGTTGCAGCAAAGTCCGGCAGTGAAGTCACACCCGCCAGCAACAATATACCGAACAATGCCTCACCCATGCCGGTGCGATCAGCCAGTTCATCAGCCAGCCGTGCCAGTCGG
Source organism: Nitrincola sp. A-D6 (assembly GCF_000764495.1). Taxonomy (GTDB): domain Bacteria; phylum Pseudomonadota; class Gammaproteobacteria; order Pseudomonadales; family Balneatricaceae; genus Nitrincola. The sequence goes on along the minus strand of NZ_JRLB01000074.1, from coordinate 5,352 downwards.
CTACCTGCCGTTATGATGCTTAAAGCCGCGATGCCAAAAGCGATGCTGCTGAAAATCAAGGATGGAAACACTGGGTGCCTCTAATTGCCAGGGTTTGACTAGGAAGCGGTCCTAGAAGTGTGGTTGGTCATGTAACCGGCGTCAATAGATTAGGTAGAGTGTGCAACCAATGAGCGGGTGCTGAATTTAATGACACTGAATCACAGTGTTGAAAATGACAAAACGCTTGGATGGCATCTATAAATGCCGCCATAACGGCATCTTCATCAAAACTGTGTGGTTCAAAATGCAGTGACTTAATCTCTAAGTGGCGGGTTTTTCGGTGCGCTTTACAATCCATGCGCCCAATAAATTCACCACGGTAGAGTAGTGGTAGGCAGAAATAACCATAGTGTCGTTTGGCGGCAGGTACATAACATTCCAACTGATAGTCGTATTGAAACAGTGCTTTAAGCCGCTCTCGCTGAATGACGCTGTTATCGAAGGGCGACAGAATCAACAGGCGGTTATTCAGCCTCGGCAAGCGGCGGTCCAGCGCCCCGGCTTCCACTATAAAATCTTCGCCGCTACCCACCCTCACCCCTTCCAGATCGCCCTGCGCCATTCTTTCGTTTATCTGGTTTTTCACCACAGAGCGTAGCGCTGGGTTGCGACGCTGATAGGTTATTCCTTTGAGTGAGACCAGCCCATGGCAGCGTAACTGCTGGTCGATAAGGTGTGCCGCAAGCTCGTCTATGCTGGGCATTTGGGTATTGACGTGAGATGGCAGTACCCGCTCGGTCAGGTCATAGGTTTTTTGGAAACCTTCGCGGTCACTGATCATTAGGTCACCCTGCATATACAACTGTTCGAGCGCCTTTTTAGCAGGTTTCCAGTCCCACCAGCCTGCACGCTTTGTGGTCGAGGTTTCCAGATCCCGTGAGCGTAGCGGACCGTCTAAAGCTATACGAGCCAAAAGTTCGGCCATAAGCTTTTTGTCAGGGTTTCTGAACCAGTGGGTCTGACCACTTTTGATGGCGTGTTTGTAGGGTAAGGAAAAGTGAAAATCGGTAATGGGTAAAAAAGCGGCTGCATGTGCCCAGTACTCGAAAATATCACCTTGGTGCAGCAACTGATTAGTCATGTCCAGCTCGAAACCCGGCACTCGACTGTGCAGTACATGATGATGCGCACGCTGAACGACCGATATGGTATCGATCTGCACATAGCCCAGATGATTGATCGCTTTACGCGCCCCGGCTAAACCACGCCCATAGGGCTGGGCTTGCAGTAAACCTTGTGCAGCCAGAGAAAGGCGGCGTAAACGCATTAGGTCTTTGGGGTTCATATAGTTAGTTACACCTTAGATCGTAATTTAACAGACCAGAAAAATTCAAGGCCCCTACGTCATTAGACGGGGCTGGAACAGCCCTGCCGCTGGACCAGCCTGACAACAAGCGTTTACACTGACGCCTTCTATAGAACACAGCGGAATAGCCTAGCATGGCCGATGGTTTCATCAATACAACAAAACAATCTGCATTGAAACAGGTTTCACTGATCATCAAGTTGGCAGGCCTGGGGTTGGTTATAGGTGTTAGCGGTGCAATTCTGGCAAATGCATTTGTAGCCGGTGTGCATTGGTTGAATGCCACGCTGTTGATGAATTTCCTGGAACAAATAAAGCAAGAATACAGCCCGGCTGTTATTGTAGCAGTAACACTTGCTGTGCCTGCGCTGGGTGGTTTGCTGGTAGGTTTTTTGCTGCAGTCACTTAAAGACAATCGTGCTCATACACCAGCGGATATTATTGCTGCCGTGCAGACCCGGCGGGCTCACCTGCCCTTAAAGCCCGCGACTCTATCCGGCTTTGCTGCGCTGGTATCACTGGGCAGCGGTGCTTCTGTGGGGCAGTACGGTCCGCTGGTGCATATGGGCGGGTCTTTAGGGTCCGCCTGGGCCAGGCTTTTTCGGGCTGATGTCACACTGGATAATATAGCCATAGCCTGTGGGGTAGCGGCGGCTATTTCTACGGTGTTTAATGCGCCCATCGCCGGTATTTTATTCGCGCATGAGGTCATTCTGCGTCATTATGCCTTGCGTGCTTTTGCCCCTGTTGCGGTTGCTTCAGTTGTCGGGTATCTGGCTGCTAATGTCATTTTACCTCAGCCTCCCCTGTTTTATATTGAAGCGGCCAGTGTACTGCACCACTGGGAGTATGGACTCTTTCTGCTGCTGGGGATTGCCAGTGCATTGCTGGCTGTGGGTATATGCAGGCGATACTCCTGTCCAGTCGTGTTGCACAGGGTTGGTCCTTGCCCAATGTGCTTAAACCAGCCTTCGCTGGTGCTTTGCTAGGGGTGATAGCACTCTGGGTTCCGGAGGTGCTGGGGGTGGGGAGTGAAACCTTACGACTGATCTTCGTTCAGGGCGCCTTTGCTGCAGACGAGTTGTTGGTCTTGCTGGCTTTAAAGTTAATCGCTACAGCTTTGTGCCTGGGCTTTGGTTTTGCTGGAGGTGTGTTTAGCCCAGCCTTACTGATTGGCAGTTTATTTGGCGCACTTTTCGCCACGTTGCTGGGTATTATTTTTGGGGATGCGGTTGCCTTATCAAGCATTGCTGTCTATGCCGTTTGCGGCATGATTGCGGTATCGGCACCCGTCATTGGGCCCATTAACCATGGTAGTGATCGTTCTTGAGCTGACAGGTAATTACGAGTTGACTATTGCCGCCCTGACAAGTGTTGCCTTGGCTAACCTGTTTGCTTCTCAGTGGTTTGATCGGTCATTGTTTGATCGCCAGTTACGTGATCGCGGTCTGGATCTGTCTGGAGGTCGCAGCAAGGCTCTGCTTATGTCCCATAGCATTCAGGATTTGACCAGCGATCATTATATATCTCTGCCGGAACAGGTCACTGTGGGCGAGGCCTGTCGGTCAATGGCACAACTTGGCTCTTCTGATGCTTATATCGTTGATACGGAGGGGCATTATCTGGGTACGGTACACCTCGCCTCTCTTATCGGTATCGATGTTGATTCGCTAGCCAAAGCTTATATTATTGCCGAAGACTGTGCGATTCAGGCTGATACATCGCTTTGGACCGCTATGTATGTGTTACGCAACTTTATTGGTGAAGGTGTACCGGTCCTTGATGAGCAGCGATATATAGTAGGTGCGGTGTTTGAGTCGGACTTGATTCGTGCCTATCTGGACTTGATGGAAGATATGCGTAAAGAAGAATATGCTGCACCTTAATATGATAACCCCTTGATGTATTGAAGGATCGAATCCATGTCACTTATGCTTTGGCTATCGTTGTTACTGATTTGTGTGTTGGGTGCCATGTCGCCCGGACCCAGTCTCGCTGTGGTGTTGCGCCAGACGGTCAGTAATGGTCGTGGTCATGGCATAGTTGCAGGCTGCGCTCATGCGCTGGGCGTAGGTGTCTGGGCAATTGCTACTGTCTGGGGGCTTGGGTTGCTGGTCAGTCAACATCAACTGGCTTATCAGTTGGTTAGCTGGCTGGGTGCAGGATATCTGGCATGGCTTGGCTATAACGCGCTGCGCTATGCAGCCTCACCTACGCTGGTAGCCGAAGCGGGTGCCAGGGAAAGCTATTGGAAAGCGGCTGGGTCAGGTGCACTGATCTCATTACTTAACCCAAAACTAGCCGTATTTTTTACTGCACTGTTTGCGCAGTTTGTTAGCGTTGAACAGACCCTGCAGGATCAGATCATTATGGTGCTGACAGCAACTCTGGTGGATGGCATTTGGTATGTGCTGGTGGCCCTGCTGTTCTCTCATGCTCACCTGTTAACCTGGCTACGTCGGCATATGAAACGCCTGGAGCAACTGACTGGTGTGGTATTAATTGGTCTTTCGGTCCGCGTTGTGATGGCTGCCCAGTAATCGATTAAGCTTGACTACTGGACAGGATAGAGCGCTGAATCAGCGCGTCATAGCGGGATAGCTCGTGTAGCCTTCTGGCCCGGAAGCATAGAAGGTAGCTGGGTCCGGGGTATTCAACTCAGCCTCTTGCTCAAAGCGCTCGGGTAGATCCGGATTGGCAATGTAAGGCACACCAAAAGCTACAGCATCGGCTTTAGCGGATGCGATCAGCGCTTCAGCACTTGCCCTGGTCATGCCTTCGTTAGCGATAAACACGCCACCAAAGCAGCTTTTAAGCCAAGGCCCCAAGCTGTCATCCCCTTCTGATTCACGTGCACAGATAAAGGCGATATTACGCTCCCCTAACTGCTTTGCCACGTAAGTGAAGGTCTCTTTCAGGCTGCTGTCAGACATATCATGTGCATTGGCGCGTGGTGACAAATGTACACCTACACGATCAGCGCCCCAGACTTCTGCAACAGCATCAGTGACTTGTAGCAATAATTTCGCCCGGTTTTCCAGGGTGCCACCGTAGGCATCATCGCGCTTATTGCTGCCATCCAGCAGGAACTGCTCAAGCAGATAGCCATTAGCGGCATGTACTTCCACACCATCAAAGCCGGCCTGTTGCGCATTAAGTGCCGCCTGGCGATAGTCATCGATCACGCCAGATATTTCGTCGGTTTCCAGTGCGCGTGGTGTCACGAAAGGTTTCTCAGGGCGTATCAGGCTGACATGCCCAGCCGGTGCAATAGCACTGGGAGCTACAGGCAGTTTACCGTCCAGATACACTGGATCTGATATACGGCCTACATGCCAGAGCTGCAACACTATCTGCCCGCCTTCGGCATGCACTGCTTCGGTAATTCGTTTCCAGCCCTGGATTTGTGCTTCAGACCAGATACCCGGTGTATTGGGGTAGCCAACTCCCATGGGTGTAATGGAGGTGGCTTCAGTCAGGATCATGCCAGCAGTGGCGCGCTGGCGATAATATTGCAGCATTAATTCGCCTGGTACACGGTCAGCTTCGGCACGACAACGTGTCAAGGGTGCCATGATAATGCGGTTTTTAAGTGTTAAAGCGCCCACTTGAAGGGGGGTAAAAAGATTGCTCATAGACGTTTCTCTTACTGATTAATATTACAGGGAGCGACTGATGTAATGCACAAAGGCATCAATAACCGCTTCGTTACGCCGGTAGTAAATCCACTGCCCAATGCGCTGGGTTGTAACCAGATTGGCGCGTTGCAGGTTTGCCAGATGTGCTGAAGTGGTTGATTGGGAAGATCCGGTCTTGCGATCAATCATCCCGGCACAGACACCGTTATCCAGTGAAGAGGGCTGATCCGCAAACCAGCGCTCAGGTTCCTTTAGCCAGGCCAGTATTTGCCGCCGCTGCGGGTGGCTAAGGGCTTTGATAATGGCATCTATATCAACTTGCTCAGACATGGGGGCTCTCATTTCTATATATCGCGATATAACGAA
>NZ_JRLB01000073.1 GCF_000764495.1 Nitrincola sp. A-D6 | reverse complement strand
CGGCGCCTTTCCGTTGAATGATACCGACCGTGCACTGACCGCCATCACGCACACTTTTCCGGTACGTGAACGTCGGATGACCGGATATTGGGTGCGTTTGATACCTGCCTGAATATTTTTTACGCCAGCTTGCACTTTTTGGGTGACTGGTTCGGCTCTTGGTTATCTACCACTTAGCAAAATCAAGGAGTAACCATGCCCAAGGCAACACCTCCCCTGAATCGTAAACCCCTGGCCTGCGCCATCAGCATTTCAGTCATGCTGACAATGATTGGAGCAGTTACCTCGACCCCATCTTTTGCTGATCAGACTCAAAGCAGCCAGACGCATACTGCAACCCAACCAGTTAAACACTTTGCTATTCCTGCTGGCTCCTTAAGTCAGGTGCTTAGCCAGTTTGCCGGAGCTGCAGGTATTGCCATCTCCTTTGATGCAGCAGAGTTTAGTAACCGGTCCTCTTCAGGGCTACAGGGCAACTATAGCGTGGAGCAAGGCTTTGCCGTGCTGTTGGCTGGTACAGGGCAAATGGCGGTACGCAAAGCGAATGGGGATTATGTTTTGCAGGGCAACAGTGCCACAACATTGCCTGCGGTGACTGTATCAGGTAGAGCTATGATGAGTGCCTCGACCGAAGAAACCGGTTCCTACACCACATACTCAATGAATACCGCGACACGATTAGGTTTATCCATTCGAGAAACGCCTCAGTCAGTATCCGTTGTCAGCCGCCAGCTGATTGATGATATGCAGCTGGAATCACTGACGGATGTGGTCAATACAACGACTGGTCTCACTTCAAGCCAGCAAGATAGCCAAAGGCATGTTTTTTCAGCACGTGGATTTAGGATTAAGAATTATCAAATTGATGGTGTATCAACGACTTGGGAAAGTGGTTACTCCGCTGGTGAATCACAAATGGACACCATACTTTATGACCGCATTGAAGTAGTTCGTGGTGCTAGCGGTTTGACTTCTGGCGCAGGTGATCCTTCAGCTGCGATTAATCTTGTGCGTAAGAAAGCGGATAGTGAGGAATTTACTGGACATGCCACTATCAGATCCGGCAGTTGGGATCGTTATCAGGGTGCTGTAGATGTTTCAACGCCATTAAATAAAGCTGGAACTGTACGTGCACGAGTTGTTGGCAGCTATCTGGAAGAGGGTTCTTTTGTTGATTTTCAGGAAAATAAAAAATCCGTGGTATATGGCACTTTAGCTGCTGATTTAACAGATAACACTTTATTTAATATTGGCATTAGTCAACAGAAAAATAAACCGACGAGTTCGACCTGGGGCGGTTTACCTGTTTGGTTTAGTAATGGAGAAAGAACAGATTGGTCTCGTTCTAAAACGGTCGGTGCAGACTGGACAAGGTGGGACTCAGAAGTCACGAATTACTTCGTCAATTTAGAGCATTACTTTGATTCCGGCGCATCAATTTACGCAACTTATAGCAAAAATATTAATAAAGCTGATTTACCATTAGTCTATTTATATGGTGCTCCTGATAGACAAACTGGCCTGGGAATGGGAGCGTATCCAGCTTGGTACGACTTCGAACGTGAGCAGGACAATATCGATATTTATGGCAACCTGCCATTTGCTCTTTTTGGCCGAGATCATGAGGTAACGGTAGGCTTGATGTACAACAAACAGGACTTGATTTCCAAACTTCGTAACGCACTAAACGTGGCCTCCGTCGGAAATTTCTATGAATGGGATGGCTCTTATCCGGAGCCTGAGTGGAGTCCCCAAACAACCCATGTAAGAAAACAAACTGAACAACTTGGTGGATATGGGGTTTTGCGCTTATCGTTGGCCGACCCACTGACGTTGATCTTGGGTAGTCGGATTACTAACTGGGACACTGAAGGTATGAAATCAAATGGTGACTTCTATGAGTTTAATCACCATCAGATAGTTACGCCCTATGCTGGCTTAATCTACAACATTAATGATGTCTATTCAGCTTATGTCAGCTATACAGATATTTTTAACCCCCAGGACGCGCAGGATAGAAATGGTAACTATCTTGATCCACTGGAAGGAAAAAACTATGAGGCTGGTGTTAAAGCAGAGTATTTTGAAGGGCGTCTAAACGCTATGCTCTCAGTATTTCGTATTGAACAGGATAATCTGGCGCAGGCTGATGTGGGGTATGTTATTCCTGGTACCACTAACCAGGCTTCATACGCCGCAAAAGGCACCACCAGTAAAGGGTTTGAGGCTGAGATTTCAGGAGCTATCACTGATAATTGGAATCTTATGTTTGGCTGGTCGCAGTTTCAGGCCGAAGATGCCGATGGCTCAGAAATAAATACCGCTCAACCTCGCCGTACCGCGACCTTGTTTACTACCTATAAGCTCAATGATTTGACTCTCGGTAGCGGGGTCAATTGGCAAAGCTCCAACTACACAAGGGTAAACAATCCTCTGGGACAGAGCGAAAAAATAAAACAAGGCAGTTATGCACTTGTGCGCCTGATGGCTAACTATCAAATGACGCCGACATTAAGTGCTCAACTGAATATTAATAACCTATTTGATGAGAAATATTACACTAACAGCGGTGCTTGGTTCGGTCAGCTAGCCTATGGAGCACCGCGTAATTTCAATCTGACATTAAAATATGATTTTTAATTAAGAATAAATAGTCTGGGCTGATGGCTCACGGTTTCATGACCGTGAGCTGCCCCTTTTGTCTGTAACGACAACAGGGTGCCCGAAAGTTTCAACCTTTCAGAAATACTTCAAGGCTTGGGCTTTTTTCCAGACCAATAGGGTCAGGAATCAATAGTAAGGGCTTGTATCCTTCTGGGTATTCAATATAATGACAATCATTATCATTTGTATATATTGAGGCCAGAAGGTAACCATGTCGTCTGGGAATTACCCATTGCGTGAACAGGTACATACCCTGTATTCCGAACATCATCGCTGGCTGCTTGGCTGGCTGCGCAGTCGTTTGGGTTGCTCCCAGCAGGCGGCGGATTTTGCTCAGGATACCTTTGTTCGCATTCTGGGACGTGATGATGCCAAACGCCAAGTTGAGGCTATCCGTGAACCACGCAGTTTTCTGGCGACCATCGCCAACCGGATCCTGATCGATCATTTCCGCCGCCATGCACTGGAAAAAGCTTATCAGGAAACGCTAGCTCAGCAGCCAGAGCCTGTTGCCATCTCGCCAGAAGAGCAGGCCATTTTGTTGGAAACACTGCACGAACTGGATTCTATGCTCAGTGGGCTGGGAGCCAAAGTCCGGCGGGCGTTTTTGCTGTCGCAGTTGCAGGGCATGCGCTACGCAGATATTGCCCTGGAGCTGGATGTATCACTCAGTTCGGTCAAAAAATACATGGCCAAGGCCACTGAGTCTTGTTTGCTCTATGCGCTGGAAACGGAGCTTTAGCCAGTGACGACCGCCAGCCATCAGGAACTGACCCAGTCCCGGCGCGAGGCCCTGCAAGTCGCGGCACAATGGTATGCTCGGTTGTGTTCAGAAGACGCCGGACCAGTGGACGAGCACGCCTTGCAGCAGTGGTTAAATAGCGACCCTATACATCTATGGGCTTGGCAGCGGGTAGACCAGTTGCAGGCGCGGCTTGGTCAGGTGCCGGGTCACCTGGCACTTAAAACTCTGGAGCGTGCCGAACAGCATTTCAGCGTGAGCCGTCGCAGCGTGTTGAAGGGGCTGGTGCTGATGGTTGGCACGGGCAGCCTGGGTATGGCTGCCTACCGCTACGCCCCTGTAGATCATTGGCTGGCCGATCACCACACCGCCACCGGCGAGATCAAGCATCTGACCCTGGACGACGGCACCACCCTGACATTGAATACCGCTTCGGCAGTGGATATCCATTTTAACGCGAACGAGCGCCTGGTGTTATTGCGCGAAGGCGAAATTATGGTGACCACCGCCAGCAAAAATATTGAGAACCCACGACCTTTTATTGTGCAAACACCGCAGGGTAGGGTGCGTGCTCTAGGTACCCGTTTCTCGGTGCGAGTGTTGGAAGAGAAAATACAGGTGGCGGTATTCGAGCATAGTGTGGAAGTTACCACTCGCGCAGGGTCTCAAAGCCTGTGTCTTGCTGGCCAGCGGCTAACCTTTACAGCCGACAGCGCTTCTCCGCCCACAGAACTGGCGCCCACCGACGACGCCTGGACTCGTCAGATGCTGGTGGTGCAAAACATGCGTCTGGATGTGTTTATGGCTGAGCTGGGCCGCTACCGCACGGGAGTTTTACGCTGTACCCCCAGCGTGGCTCATTATCGTATTACAGGTGCCTTCAGGGTGGATGACACCGACCAGGCGTTGCATGCCCTGAATAAATCCTTCCCTGTTTCGATTAATGCCCGTACTCGTTACTGGGTGATAGTCGACGAAAAAAAATAATTCTTGCCAATAACGGTACCTTTTAGCTTTCCATTCGACCTTCTGGTTAAAGGCTCACTTTTCTTTGTTGCTCGCCAGAGGGAAAATATGCACAATCCGACGTTTAAAAAATCACGCCTCGCTCATGCTATTGCCGGTGCCATGCTTTATACAGCACTATCGCTGTCCAGCACACTGATGCCACTGACCGCCCATGCTCAGCAAACTGTACGGCATGTGGAGGTGCCTGCTGGCGATTTGGGCTATGTCCTTAGCCGCTTTGCAGCCGAATACGGTGTGGTCATTTACTTTGATGCCAATCTGACCCAAGGGAAACAAACCCAGGGACTCTCTGGTGAGCACAGTGCTGAAAGTGGATTGCAGGAGCTGCTTGGTGGTAGTGGTCTGTCATTGGTTAGGGAAGCGGATGGCAGTTATCGGGTGGTGGCCAGCTATGCCATGGTACTACCGGAGGTGAGTATATCGGGAATATATCTCGATGAAGAAGCCACAGGGCAAGTTGGTGGCTTTGTGGCCCGACGTAGCGCTACTGGCACCAAGACTGACACACCGTTAATCGAGACACCACAGTCTGTCTCTGTGATAAGCCGGGAACAAATGGAAGCCCAGGGAGTGGATACGCTGGATGAAGCGATACGTTACTCTGCGGGTGTCGTTTCTCAGGGCGGTGGTGGTACTAGCCGTGCCGGAACATCACTGATCATGCGAGGGTTCCACTCTGGCGGTTTCAGCTCCGGGGGCGGCAGCCTCTATCTGGATGGCCGGAAGTTTCCAATTAGCTCCATCAGCGGGATGGAGGAGCCCTTCCTCTATGAGCGCATTGAATTCTTGAAGGGTCCGGCGTCTATTCTCTATGGCCAGGCGAGTCCTGGTGGCATCATCAACCTGGTAAGCAAGCGACCTACCAGCGAACCGTCGCGACAGATAGGACTGCAGGTAGGAAGTTGGAACCGTCAACGCGCCACCTTGGACTTCGGCGGACCAGTCACTGAGGATGGCCGCGTGGGCTACCGCATCACCGGGCTAGTGCAGGGCAGTGATACCATGATCGACGAGATTCCCGACGACCGGCAGGCACTGTCTACGGTCTTGGACTGGCAGGCTACCGATCATACCAAGCTCACATTACTGGCATCGTTCCATGATAATGAAACCGCCTATGACATTGGCAAACCTGCAGAAGGTACCGTGCTACCCAACCCCAACGGTAAGGTCGCTCGAGATCTGTTTATGGGTGAGCCCGACTTTGATCGATTCAAGACAAGCCGCTATACCCTGGGTTACCGGCTTGAACATCAGTTCAACGACACTTGGTCGGCACAGCACAACCTGCTCATGTATGACAATGAAGCAGACTATGCCTATCTGTGGTTCAGCAGGATGCCAAGCGACATAACACAGCGGCAGGTAGACCGAGGCGTTGTACACCGGATCGATGAAGAAACCGGCCTAACCATCGACAACAATTTGCAGGCGCGCTGGAGTCATGGCCGTTTTCAGCACACCAGCCTGGTTGGACTTGACTATCGTAGTACCGAGTTTCGGCGAAAGGTATGGTATGGCACCAGCCAACCGCTGGACGTTTATAATCCAGAATACGGCAGCCAACCGAATCTGAGTGAAGATGCTGATCGGACCAAAAACAATTATGGCCATCTGGGTATCTACGCCCAGAACCAGGCCAAGTTAAATGATCGCTGGGTTTTTCTGCTGGGTGGCCGCTGGGATGATGTGGATCAGACCAACAGCCGAATCGCATCCAATGGCAGCCGTGTTCGGCAGACGGTCAATACCAGCGAGTTTACCTGGCGGGCAGGCTTAGTCTACCAGTTTGATAACGGCATGGCGCCGTATGCCAGCTATAGCGAATCTTTCGAGCCAGCCGGTGGCGTTGATGCCAATGGCAGCAGTTTTGTTCCAACCACCGGCCAGCAATACGAGGTAGGGATCAAGTTTGAGCCTGTAGGCTATGATGCCTCACTCACCTTAGCGGTCTACGAACTCACTCAGCAGAACGTACTAACGACAGATCTCAACAATCCCGGCTTTTCGGTGCAAACCGGCGAAATGCGCTCCCGTGGTGTCGAGATAGAAGGTCGTGCACACCTTGCCAACAACCTCGATCTGATAGCGACTTATGCCTACACCGATAGCGAGGTAACCAAGAGTAATCGTGATGACCTTGGCAATACTGCTGGAGGGGTGCCACGGGATGCCGCTTCACTATGGCTGGACTATCAAGTACCAAGCGGTCGAGCTCAGGGTTTAAGCATTGCTGGTGGTGTGCGCCACGTTGGGTACACTTACAATCCCAGCAACGCTATCAAAGTTCCTTCGTACACCGTTTACGACGCCGCCATACGCTACCAAATAGATGCCAAACTACGACTCAATCTCCACGTCAATAATCTGTTTGACAAGGAATATGTGGCCGCCTGTTCCCACAACTGCTACTACGGCAACGAGCGCAACTTCACATTGGGCGTAACGTACGACTGGTAGTTAAACTGTTTTTAAGGGGAACGGCCTGCTCCGGGATTTTTGTATAGGGGGTTATCTAACCCAGCAGGATTGGGGTAGCGGTCCAGAACCCTGCTGCCCCAATAGGTTTGGCTAATACCAATTTTCCACCTGTAGCTTTTTGATCCGGTTGAATTTGCGGGTATTGCGAGTGACCAGGGTGGCGTTCTGTGCCAGTGCGGTACCAGCGATCAACAAGTCATATGGACCTATGGGGGTGCCCTGTTTTTCCAGGCTGATCTGGATGCGGGCTTCGGCTTCGGCGCTGTCAAAGGGTAGTGCTTGGACTGCGGTTGAGCGCTCTCGGCGTTTGCGGGCCTTGGCGGTGGCGACCATCTTGGCCTCAAGCTCGTCTTCCAGATAGATGGTCACTTGTCTCATTAAAGTTGGCCTCTTCGATCAAGTATATGTGGAAGTACATGTGCATGACGGGTGGTATTCAAGTACCGCCATCCATTAAATCTGACTAATGTCAGTGACAAAACTTATATCGAGTTCTGTACTTATAGCTATCGGATATTCCCGTATTGTAACCCCGCACCCCACTCAATATAATGATAAGCATTATCGTTCGTGTTGATTGGGGATTTTTAATGCATTCAGGAGACGGGTCGGCACTGCGTGATCAGATAGGCTCGCTTTACAGCGATCATCATGGCTGGCTGCAAGGTTGGCTGCGCAACCGCTTGGGTTGTTCCGAGCAGGCCAACGATCTGAGCCATGATATTTTTATCAAGCTTATGCTGCAGCGGCAAACCACACAATTACGCGCACCAAGAGCCTACCTCACACGTCTTGCGCGCAATACACTGGTCGATCTGTATCGCCGTCGTAGCATTGAACAAGCCTATCTGGAGATGTTAATGCTGCAGCCCGAGGCGAGCGAAATCTCGCCTGAAGCAAAACATAGCATCATTGAAACTCTGATAGAAATTGACAGCTTACTCGACAATCTTGGAGAGCGAAGCAGAGAGATTTTTTTGCTGGCTCAACTGGATGGGCTGAGCTATGTCGAAATCAGTCGCCGCCTGCACATTTCGGTGAATACCGTACGTAAGTATTTTATCCGAGCCATGAGTCAATGCCTGATGCTTATTGAAGACTGATCCTATGCTGAATAAACCTTCTGCTGATGTCATAGAAGCCGCTGCCACCTGGTATATCGATCTGCGTGAAGTCTCCGCTGATGATCCTCTGCATCAGGCGCATCAACACTGGCTAGCAGCAGATCCCAGTCATCGTCTTGCCTGGAAGCGTGTAGAAAAGCTTCAACAGGCTTGTGCACAGGCAAACGATTCAATAAGCAGCAGCACCTTAACGAACGCCCGTGCCTCCCGTCGTCAGATGATTAAAATGTTGTCTGTGATGCTGGTCGCCGGTGCAAGCGGCGGATTAGCCTGGCAGTATCGTGAAAGCGCTTATCCGCTGATGGCGGAGTATCGCACCGGCAAAGGTAAGTCACTGCAAGTAACGCTGGCCGATGGCAGCCAGTTACAGCTGAATACCGATAGTGCAGTGGATATTGCTTTCGATGCTGCACAGCGTCAGGTCATTCTGCATCAAGGTGAAATCCTGGTCACCACCGAGACCGATCCGCAGCAACGACCGTTTAGCGTACAAACCCGGCAGGGCAATATCCGGGCGTTAGGTACACAATTTCTGGTGCTAAGTGACAGTCATCTAACCCAGGTCAAGGTGTTGCAAGATGCGGTAGAAATTCGGCCAGCCAAAGGCTCAGAGCAACCGGTACGACTGAATGCCGGGCAACAACTGCAATTTACTGATCATGCTGTGCAACCAGCGCATACAATTGCAGGACAACCTCAGGCCTGGATACAAGGATTACTGGTGGTCAGTGACTGGCGCCTGGATCAGTTTATTGAGGAATTATCACGCTACCACCCAGGCAAACTCAGTTGTGATCACACCGCAGCCAGCTTGCGGATTTCCGGTTCCTTCCATCTAAAAGACACCCAACTGATCCTGCAAAATCTGACCAGCACCTTGCCGGTAAGAATCCGCTATTTCACCCGCTATTGGGCCCGAATTGAAGCCATTTGAACAAATGGTAAAAAAATTTAGTCAGGAGTGTTGTTGATTTTCATTTTCATCCGACTTGTTAAGTAAGCACTTTCTTTTTATTAACTAACAAGGAATACTCATGCAAGCGGTCAGATCTTCAGCTACTTCATGCAAACAGCACACCCCCTTTGTTATAAAACCCTTGCAACGCGGCATCATGCTGGCCTTGCTGGGTGTTGCCATTGCTGCGCCCATCAACTTATTGGCCGTCACACCGGCTCAGGCCGATGCACAACAACAAATCCATACATTTACCCTTCCTGCAGGTTCCCTGGAATCAGCATTAGCGGCATTTTCAGCTCAATCGGGCATCAATGTCTCATTCACGCCCGATGTGGTACAAGGCAAAAGTGCTACTGGTTTAAGCGGTCAGTATCACGCCGATGAAGCGCTCAACAGAATGCTTGCGGGTAGTGGTTTACAAGCCAACCGCCTGGCGAATGGGGGCTATAGTTTGCAGGCGATGCGAGTGGTTGATGGGAGTGAGGTGGTCGAGTTGTCGGCTGTTGAGGTTAGCGGTATGGCTATTGATGAATCAGCCTGGGGGCCGGTAGATGGGTACGTGGCTCGGCGCAGTGCAACTGCTACCAAGACCGACACACCGCTAATTGAGACACCACAGTCCGTTTCCGTGGTAAGCCGGGAGCAGATGGAAGCGCAGGGAGCGGATACGCTGGACCAGGCGTTCCGCTACACAGCGGGTGTCGTTTCTCAGAGCGGTGGGGGAGGCAATAGCGGAACTGCCGGAACATCGCTGCTGATGCGCGGTTTCAATTCCGGGGGCTGGAGCTCCGGTGGCGGGAGCCTCTATCTGGATGGTCGGAAATATCCGATTAACTCTATTACCGGGGTGCAGGAGCCCTTCCTCTACGAACGTGTTGAGCTACTCAAGGGGCCAGCCTCCATTCTCTATGGTCAGGCGAGTCCGGGCGGTATCATTAATCTGGTTAGCAAACGTCCCACCAGCGAACCACTGCGCCAGGTTGGTCTGCAGATGGGAAGCTGGAACCGTCAACGTGCAACCGTGGATGTCGGCGGACCGGTCACTGAAGATGGTAGCGTGAGCTACCGCATCACTGGCCTGGTGCAGGACAGCGATACTATGATTACGAAGATTCCCGACGACAGGCGGACGCTGTCGACGGTTGTGGACTGGAATGCTACTGACCATACCACACTGACGCTGCTGGCAACGCTCCATGAAAGTGAGACAGCCTACGACTACGGCAAACCTTTTGATGGTACTGTGCTACCCAACCCCAATGGTCAAATCGCTCGGGATTTGCTCGTGGGTGAACCAGATTTCGACGCTATGGAGGTCTCGCGGAACACCCTTGGATACCGGCTCGAACATAGGTTCAACGACATCTGGACCATCAAGCACAACCTGCTTTGGTACGACACTGAGACAGACTGGTCATACCACTGGATCAGCAATCGCACGGATGATGCTACCAGGCGAATCGTTAACCGCGGTGCTCAACGTCGGCTCGACGAGGAAACCGGTGTGACCATCGATAATCATTTGCAGGCACGCTGGAACCATGGCCGCTTTCAGCACACCAGCCTGGTTGGTGTGGACTATCGCAGTTCCGAGTTTCAGCAGCGGGTGTGGGTTGGCACCAATCAACCATTGGACGTTTTTAATCCGCAATATGGTAACCAGCCAACCATGAGCGACGCAGTCTCACGTACCAGCAGAGTGGATTATAGTCATCTGGGCATCTACGCCCAGAATCAAACCAAGCTCGATGATCGCTGGGTATTTCTGCTGGGTGGTCGCTGGGATGATGTCGACCTAAAGAACCGCCGAACCAATGCAGATGGCAGCTATACCAGCCAGACAGGCGAAGCCAGTGAGCTAACCTGGCGCACCGGTCTGGTCTACCTGTTCGACAAGGGGTTAGCGCCGTATGCCAGCTATAGTGAATCCTTCGAACCGTCCACCGGTATGGATGCCTCAGGAAGCAGCTTTGAGCCTACCACCGGCCAGCAGTACGAAGTAGGGATCAAGTACGAGCCTGTCGGATACAATGCCTCGTTCACCCTTGCAGCCTATGAACTCACCCGACGCAATGTGCTAACGTCGGACCTCAACAACCCCGGCTTTTCCGTGCAGACCGGCGAGGTACGCTCTCGGGGTGTCGAGGTGGAAGGTCGTGCTCATCTGAGTAATAATTTGGATCTGATCGCCGCCTATGCCTACACCGATAATGAGGTGACCAAAAGTAACCGTGATGACTTAGGTAACACCACCGCAGCCGTGCCACAGGATACAGTCTCACTCTGGCTGGACTATCAGGTACCCATTGGCCTTGCCCAAGGACTGAGTATTGGGGGAGGCGTGCGCCACTTAGGACACACCTTTAACCTCGACAATTCTGTCAAAGTACCCTCTTACACAGTCTACGACCTGGCCCTGCGTTATCGGATTGAACAGTTGCAGCTCAACCTTCACGTCAACAATCTGTTTGATAAAAAATACTTGGCTGCGTGCACCTTCAACTGTTTCTACGGCGACGAGCGCAACTTTACCCTGGGGATGACCTACGATTGGTAGCGCGTAGGTAGGGTTGAATACAGCGAAACCCAACAGTAAATCTAATGAAATACCAAAGGATTGTTGGGTATCGCTTTAACTGGTGTGCGTGAAATAATCAGGGCTTGTATTCCAAAACTTCGCTGAATATAATGATAACTATTATCATTTTGATTTGGGGGAGGTGATGTCTGGAGTAGAGCCGGTGCTGCGTGATCAGGTGGGATTGTTATACAGCGACCATAAAAGTTGGCTGCATAAATGGCTGTGCCGCCGGGTAGGCTGTCAGGATCTGGCGGCGGATCTTGCCCAAGACACGTTTGTACGCTTGCTGCTCAAACCCCGTTCACTGGATAACCTTGATAGCGCCCGTAGCTATTTGCGTACCGTGGCGGGTCGTTTGTGCATAGATATGTGGCGCCGCAGGGCCGTGGAGCAGGCCTGGCTGGAGGTGCTGGCGACTCGCCCGGAGGAGGTGGACCTCTCTCCAGAGGATCATGCCATCATCGTAGAAAGCTTCTGCGAACTGGACGCCATGTTGCAGAGCCTACCAGAAAAAGTCGCCAATGCCTTTATCCTCTCCCAGGTCGAGGGGCTCACCTACAAGCAGATCGCCACACAAATGCAGGTCTCGGAGCGAACCATTAAAACCTGGATGGCCAGGGCTATGCTGGAATGTGTATTGATAGAGGCCCGGTTTTACGAGGCTGTATATTGATGAAAGAACATCGCCCCCGCCTTCCTGAGCATCATGTTCTGCAACAGGCCGCCGAATGGTTCGCCAGGGTAACGGACGAAGATGCCACCGAGAGGGAAAAAACAGCATGGCGGGTTTGGCTTAATCAGAATGCTGAGCACGAACGCGCCTGGCAGTATGTTGCCCGGGTCGGTCAGCGTTTTCAGCAAGCGCAGCAGTATGCAGGTCAGGATGGCACTGGCAGGATTCTCAAAACCACTCGCAAGGAGCGGATAAGCCGACGCAAACTGCTTGGCAGTGGCCTGGCCTGTATGGCTGTTTGGTTGAGCTGGCGCTATACCCCATTACCGGTGGTAAGCCAACGCATCGCCAGTAGCTGGATGGCCGACCATCATACGGCCATCAGCGAGACCCGCCAACTATCCTTGGCCGATGGCGGTCAGCTGTGGCTCAATACGGCTAGTGCGGTAAATATCGACTACCGGGAAGATACGCGCAGCATCCGTCTGTACAAGGGCGAAATCTTGATACAGACTGCCGAGGACCCAGGACATCGTCCTTTATTGTTACTACCCGGCAGGGCACATTGCGGGCAATTGGCACTCGCTTTAGCGTGCAACAACGGGAAGCCGACACTTTGCTCGCCGTCTACGACGGGGCCGTGGAAATCACTACAACGGCCGGTGATCGCAAAATTTTCAGCGCGGGTCAGCAGACTGCATTTGATCAGCAAACCATCCAGCCACCACAAACAGCCGAACGCGCCAGGGAAGCCTGGACCAAGGGGTTGATCGTGGCAGAGGATATTCCTCTCAAAGAGCTGGTGTCGGAACTCGCCCGCTATCGTCGTGGTTATCTTGGTATCAATCCGGCCATAGCCAACGTACGGGTGATGGGGGCCTACCCCATCAACAATCCCGACCATTGTCTTGCTATGCTGGAAGATGCACTGCCCGTGCGTGTCAATCGACTCTTACCCTGGTGGGTAACGCTGGAGCCTGAACAGTAAAGGTCAATTTTTTTATCAAAAGGCTTCCCCTTTATTCTGATTCGTCCGTGTTAAGAGAAGAATCAGAAACTTTAACCCATGGGAGTCTAGTTAATGCAATCCACCGCTGTATCCAAACGCGGACCTAACGTCGCTCACAACCGTGCACCAACAGCCCAAACTCTGGCCCTGGCCATTCGCATCGCCTGTGGTGGCCTGGCTTATTCAGCCGCCATGGCTCTGCCTGCACTCTGGTCGATGCCGGCTAGTGCCCAAAGCGCAACAGAAACCCAGGCCTCTGTAGCGTTCAGTATACCGGCGGGGTCTTTATCGGACACATTAAATCGCTTTGCAGAACAGACTGGGCTGTACCTGAGCGGTGCAGGGGAATTGACCAGAGGCAAAAACAGTGCCGGCCTTCAGGGAAACTTTACCTCTGAAAAAGGGTTGCGGCGGTTGCTTCAGGGCACTGGCATCATTTATAGATTTACTGGCGCGAATACGGTTTCATTGATGTCTGCCAGCGAAAGTGGTGGCGTAATGACGTTACCAGCGGTGATGGTATCCGCTGAGGGTGAGCGCAGCGGTAGTGCTGCAGGGATCACTGAGTGGTCGGGTTCATATAAGGCCAGTCAAACCAATACTGCCACCAAGCTTAACCTCTCGCCACGAGAAACACCGCAAACCGTCACTGTTGTCACCCGCCAGCAGATGGATGATTCTGCCATGACATCGGTTGATGATGCGCTCAGAGCCACCAGTGGGGTTTTTGTTCATGATCGAGGCCAAAACGGCAATAACTACTACAGTCGAGGTTTTGAGCTGCAGCACCAGTATGATGGTATGCCTAATCCTGTCGGTATAAGCAGTTGGAACCAAAACCCTCAGATCGACAATGCCTTCCTTGATCGCGTTGAGGTGTTGCAGGGTGCTTCGGGACTGATGAGTGGAGCGGGCGATCCGGGTGGTACTGTTAATCTGGTGCGTAAACGTCCCACGCATGAGTTTCAGGCACAGGCGGAAGCGCAGTTGGGTTCATGGAAGCAGCGCCGCTTGGTTGGTGATATTTCCGGTCCGCTGATAGAGTCGGGGCATGTACGGGGGCGCTTGGTGCTGTTAATGGACGAGCAGGACTCCTTTGTAGATCATGTGTTCAGAGACCGGCAGGCGGTATACGGGATTGTTGAAGCGGATATTACCCCCAACACCCTGGTCTATGCCAGCCTGCAGTATCAAGAAGATAAAAGCAGAAACCACTTTGGCGTACCTTTTGCCGCGGATGGTAGTCAGGCGGGGCTCAGTCGATCCGCTTTCTTCGGCAACGCAAATAACCTGACCACCAGAGACTACAGCCTATATACACTGGGTTTGGAGCAGCAACTGCCCGCAGACTGGATGATGAAACTGCAATACTCCGGCAGTAAAACCAATTATGCCATCAATAATTACAGTTTTATCAGAGGCGATCTGGACCCGAGTACCGGAGATGGTATGGATATCAGGCAGCAGTCCAGAGTAAGTGGCGACATTCCGTATGATGCTTTAGATGCTTATATTTCCGGGCCAGTGAGTCTGCTGGGGCGTAGTCACGAACTGGTATTCGGCGCCAACGGCTCCACCATGACCCGGAACTATGCTGGAAGTGGCTATATGGCCGCGTTACAGCCCATTAATGTGTATACATTCGACCCCACAGCACTACCTACAGCTGTTGGAGCCAACCCTTATACTGGTGGATATGAAATCACCCAACGGGGGGTGTATGGGGTGGGTCGCTTTAGCCTGACCGATTCGCTCAAGCTGATTGCTGGAACTCGTATCAGCTCATATGAAGATAAAGATGTAGACACAGGTACCACCACAGTCAAAGAGAGCGGTGTTGTGTCGCCCTATGCCGGCTGATCTACGATATCAATGATGTCCATTCGGCCTATATCAGCTACTCGGACATTTTTAATCCGCAAAGCAACAAAAGCCTGGACGGTAATACGCTGAAGCCGGTGGTGGGTAGCAATTATGAGACAGGGATTAAAAGTGAGTTTTTGGGTGGCCAGCTGAATACCTCTGTGGCCGTGTTTCGGCTGGAGCAAACCAACCTGGCTCGGCTGGATGAATCCGTCCCCAACGATCCGTCCAATGCCTGCGGTGGCCGTTGTTACACTGCCTCCGACAAGGTCACCAGCCAAGGGGTGCAGTTAAGCGCGAATGGCGAAATACAACCGGGTTGGAACCTTGCCGCAGGCTATACCTATGTAAACAGCGAATATGCTAGCGGCGCTAGCAAAGGTGAACGTTATGCAACTGAACTACCGCAACACACGGTGCAGCTGGCCACCAACTACCAACTGCCCAATACCGATTGGTCTGTTGGCGGCAATCTGCAGCACTACAGCAAGATTTACAAAGAAGAGGCGGACTGGAAAATCAGCCGTGATGCGCTAACTCTGGTTGGATTAACAGCAAAATATCAAATTAACTCCAACGCTGACCTGACTCTGGTGGTGAACAACCTGTTTGATGAAACCTATCGGGCGTCAATGTATAGCCGTAACTACACCCCCTTCGGTGACCCTCGTGAATTTTCGGTCAACCTGAAATACCGGTTCTAAGTTCACAAGGTTTTCAGCCTTCCCGGACCAGGCTCTGCCTGTTCCGGGACTTCAACTTTCATGACTTTAAAAAAGTTTTGCACCTTTTGCATTTCTCATTCGTCTTTAGAGTAAGCAAAGAAAAAATCTGCTGACAGCGCTTTGCTGTCTGCTGTGAGTTGATAGCGCTACCTATCCTGTTAAACAACGGAAGATCTACCTGATGTCTACGTACACTTCAACTAAGTCCATGACCGGAAAGCCGCGAACCAGTCGCGCCAAAATCTGGTTTTTAGTGCATAGCTGGATGGCCATGCCGATCTGGGCATTTGTATTCTTTATCTGCCTGACTGGCACCATTGCCACCGTTAGTCAGGAGATTGTCTGGCTGGCTGATCCGGCCTCACGTGCCAATCCTCCGGCTCAGGCGGGTCCTCTGCTGAGTTTTGACGAAATTGTCGCCGTAGTGAATGAGGGCCATCCTGAGGCGATTGTTGAATCTATTTCCCGACCGGTAAAATCGCAGTTTGCACTAACGGCTCGCATCAGTTATCCAGATTTCACCACGCGAACACTATATATCAATCCCTACACTGGCATTATTCAAGGGGAGAGCGCTCGTTTTGATTTTCGCCAGTTCGTAAGGGGGCTGCATGGCTGGTTACTGTTGCCCTGGACTAATGGCTACAGCTGGGGGTGGTACCTTGTCAGTATCACTGCCATCCCCATGCTGGTTTCCTTAGTTACGGGGCTGGTTGTCTATAAACGCTTTTGGCGAGGTTTCTTGCGCCCACGGCTACGTTTCAACGTCAGTGCGCGAGTCTTCTGGGGAGACTTTCATCGCCTGGCGGGTATCTGGTCGATTCCTTTTATCGCCATTATCTCCATCACCAGTATCTGGTTTCTGCTGCAAGGCATACTGCAGGATAATCACATCTCCTTCTCCACGGCGGGCCCACCCATCTATGTCGACAGGGCTGATGTGCCGCAACTGGATACCAACAGCCAGACACCGCCTTTTATCAGCCTGGATGAAGCAACAGCGGTTGTTGAAACAGCTTTTCCTGATTTTCAGGCATCTTTTGTCTCTATGCCATGGAATGCGTATGCGCACTATCGTATCGGCGGGCGCAGTGTAGGTTATCCCTTGTTGTTCGAGGAGGTCAGCATCAATCCTTACAATGGCAATATTGAGCAGACACGCCGGATTTCGGATCTATCCTGGCTGGAAATTATCACCGGCTCCATGCGCCCACTGCATACCGGTGATTTCGTTGGTCTGAGCTTAAAACTGGTGTATTTCTTCTTCGGTATACTGCTGACCATGATGGTGTTCAGCGGCATGATGATCTGGACCAAACGCACCTTCAGGGACACCGCTGCGGTCCTTCGGGCAAGAAAGGCCAACAAGCAACCCAGCAAAGGGACGGATGCACAAATGCCGGCTTATGCCTTGCAAAAAGGAGAAAAGCTATGAGCCAATCCTCCACCGCCCAGAAGACGGCATCCCGAAATAAATACAGTTTCTGGTTTCGCTGGCGTTTTCATCTCAGTGCCCTGTTGCTGGTTTTGCCCATGGTGGCGATGCCGTTTTATTTTGATACCCTGGCCATGACACGGGGGGACAAAGGCCTGGGGTGAGCGGGATCTTGGTCAGCACTCAGTCGGCCCCTGGCAGATTCAACTGGCCGAGTGGGATACATTCCCCCCCTGGAAAGATGGGGTGGCCAGTTATATGAAAACCTTTTCACTCTCACTCTGCCAGGCCTGTATCCCGCAGGTGAAAGCCGTTTATATGCGCATCGGTAAGCCGCGTAATCTGCGCACCGCTGGTGCTATCTCCTTCGGGACTCCTTATCGCCAGTTTATCTCTGTGCCGATTACCGATACCGCCACGGCCGATGCTGATATCTGGCTGACCTGGTAGGTTGGGATGGATCAGTGCACCAGATGTCCATGCCTTTGGCCGACGCCTCACCCAGCACCATAACCTTCATTGAGAGCCGCAATCGCTAACCTGTGTGCACAAACCTGAGGACGAATTATGAGAACTAACATACGCTTCTTTTACATAGCACTACTGATGTTCAGCAGCCTGGTGGCCTTGCCTGTCTGGGCGCACTCTCCGCACTGTCAGTGCAAGCTTGAGGGGGATTTCATTGTTTGCCAAGGCGGTTTTTCCGATGGCTCAGGTGCTGAAGGTATACAGCTGGATGTAATTAACTATGATGAAGACCTGATTCTATCAAGCGCACTGGATGAACAGTCCCGCATCCGCTTTCCGCGTCCTGATGGTGATTTTTACATCTTACTGGATGCAGGCCCAGGGCATATTGTTGAAATAGACTGGCCAGAAATCGAGGGGATGGAGTCTTAAGCAACTAGTGCCATCCGATACACACGCACCCGCCGACCATGAAACACATGCATGGAGTAATTCTTAAAGCCAACCTTCTCGGATACCCTGATGGACGCCTGATGCTCAGGCTCAATTATCCCCAACTGTGCGCCATCGCACAAAGCCAGGCTGACTCATGCTTTATAGTGCATAAACGGTTAGTTTGTAGGCGCGATATAGCCTGGTGACTGACCTCTAGCATCAATTATATGCAATTCAATATATGAGCGAGGCTTATGCTTTTATTTTCGATTCTGGTGGCACTGATAGGTCTGGCTCTGACGGCGGGTGGTGTCTACCTGCTCAGTCTTGGCGGGAGCCTCTATTATCTTCTCGCAGGCGTTGTGTTGCTGCTCAATGCATGGCTGGGTTTTAAGCGCCATGCCTTGGCCCGTCCGTTATTTGCATTGTTTCTGGTGATCACCTGATCTGGTCTTTGTGGGAGTCCGGCTATGACTGGTGGGCGTTAGCACCGCGTATGGGCTTGTTTATGCTGCTGGCTATCCCGCTATTGTTTTCCAGCGTAGCGGACAGGGGCGGGCGCAAAGTGTTGTTTCTTGTGTGGCTAGTATTGGGGGGGATACTAGTGGGCAGCATCTGGCCAAGCCGCATGAATTTTCTGGCAGCCTCGATATGCAGGTGGACAGTGAATCACCGAATCTGGGGGACGCGCCTGAAGCCAGTTGGTATGCCTATGGGCGAACCAACATGGGGCAGCGGTATTCGCCACTGGCTCAGATCACTCCCCAGAATGTTGGGCAGTTGGAGGAGGTCTGGCAGTATCGGACCGGGGATATGAAAGGCCCTGAGGATATTGGTGAAACCACTTATCAGGCAACACCACTTAAAATCGGCGATACGCTGTATCTGTGTACACCGCACAACTGGTTGGTGGCCTTGGATGCCGACCTAGGCACCAAGCGCTGGTCTATGATGCCAAGGTGGCACCGGAAAGCCAGCGTCAGCACCAGACCTGTCGCGGAGTGTCTTATCTGCCACCGGCATCAGGCGAGGTTCCCTCCGCCGCGATGCTGGGTGTGGCGGCCGAAACCCAGGCCTCAGTGCAGTGTGATGCCATGCTCTATATGCCGACCTCTGACGCCCGTCTGATTGCTCTTGATCCCGCCACCGGCGCACGCTGTGCTGGTTTTGGTGAAAACGGTGAACTCGATCTGATCCACAATATGCCATTCAAGCAAGCCGGTTTCTATTACTCCACCTCACCACCCGTGGTGGCCAATGGTCTGGTCATAGTGGCCGGTTCAGTGAACGATAACTACGACAAAAACTCACCGTCTGGTGTGATTCGTGCCTATGACGCTAAAACCGCTGAGCTGGTGTGGAACTGGGATTCCGGCAACCCTGAGGAAACCGCTCCAATCGGACCGGATGAAGTTTATACGCCCAGCTCACCCAACAGCTGGGCCATAGCCAGCGCTGATGAATATCTGGGGCTGATTTACTTTCCGATGGGGAACCGGACACCCGATCAGCTTGGCTGGTATCGTACTGAGCATGATGAAAAATATGCCAGCTCCGTGGTAGCGCTGAGCCTGGATACCGGCCAGGTGGCCTGGGTACAACAGTTTGTGCACCATGACCTGTGGGATATGGATACACCGGCCCAGCCATCACTGATTGATCTGGAAACCGATAAGGGCCTGCAACCTGCACTCGTAATACCAACCAAGCAGGGTGATGTGTATGTACTGAATCGTCAGACCGGCGAGCGATCTTTGCGATAGATGAACTGCCTGCCCTCAGGGTACCGTTGAGTTGGATCATGCGGCACCGACACAACCTATCTCAGCACTGACTTTTCGTCCGCCACCCATGACAGAGCAACAGATGTGGGGCGCAACACCGCTGGATCAGATGTGGTGTCGGATTCAGTTCAAGTCCCTGCGTTATGAAGGCCAGTACACACCGCCATCGGAGCAGGGAACGCTGGTCTATCCGGGTAACTTTGGCGTATTCAACTGGGGTGGTATCGCCGTGGACCCGAAACGTCAGGTGATGTTCGGGATGCCTCTCTATCTGGGCTTCATTCAACAGTTGGTCGAGAAAAATGGATCGGACATGGACGCAGCCAACCAAGGTGAGCAGGGCCTGAATTCAAATGAAGGTGCCCCCTATGCGGTAGATATGCGGCCCTTCCTGTCACCCATGGGCGTACCCTGTCAGCAACCGCCCTGGGGCTATGTCGCTGGGGTGGATCTGAAAACCGGGGAGATCGCCTACAAACATAAGAACGGCACCATCCGTGATATGACCCCGCTACCCTTACCAATTAAAATGGGCGTTCCCGGTATCGGCGGTCCCATCATTACCGAAGGTGGCCTGGCCTTTCTGGCCGCGACGGTAGACGACTACCTGCGGGCTTACGACCTGTCTACCGGTGAGCAACTATGGCAGGCGCGACTTCCGGCTGGCGGGCAAGCCACGCCGATGACCTATCTGAATAGCCAGGGTGAGCAGATGGTGGTGCAGGTGGCCGGTGGCCATGGCTCCGTCGGCACCACGATAGGGGATTATGTGGTGGCTTATAAGATCAAACGTTAAGGCGTTTTACTCTTGCGCGGTTGCATGAAAAGTCCGGGCTAAGCCGCAGCCCGGTTTTGGCGAAGCTGGAACAGATTATAATTGGCTTGGATGGTCATCCAGAACTCAGCGTTGCCGGATATTCGGCCTGGGTGCGAAAGGCTATGCATTGCCAATTTCATTGACTTAAAGGAATCTCTGTTGAGGACTTAACGGTTCGAAGTGATACTGAGGTTTGGAATTTTCGGATGTTGGCTTCCGTGTGAAGTACTCTATCGACAAAGCTTTCGTAAGCCTGAATATCCGGTACAGTAACGACCATCATAAAATCGTAGTTGCCCGTTATTTGGTAACAGTGTCTTACTTCTGCTGCCTGGCTAATGACGCGTTTAAAGGCGTCATACAAATCCTTTCGATCTCGCTCCATTTCGACCGAAACCAGTAATGTCAGTTTGTTGCCGGTTAATTCTGGGTTCACAAGAGAAACATCACCCACAATAACGTTTTCATCTCTCAGTCGTTTTACTCTTTTATGGCAAGCTGGAGGCGATAGTCCACTTCTTCGGCCAGCTCAACGTTTGCGATACGATTATTACGCTGCAAGATGGCTAGGATTTTTCGGTCTATCTTGTCTAATTCCATAAATTTCTCACAATCATGCTTTTGTGGTTAAAAATTTCTCAATGGTTTTTATATTAAAAATATTCGATGTTATCAATCATTAAATTGATCGGCATATTTCTTGTCATCTCAATACACTTTCTCCATAGACTGTTTGGAGAAAGAGAAGTGAATAAACGAAACTATCATTGGGTTGGGCTTTTATTGAATGGACTCTGGAAAGAGATCATTGATGTCACATGGACGCTTTATAAGATCATGATTCCGATGATCATCGTGATCAAGGTTGTTGAAGAGTTTGGTGGCATCGAGCTACTGAGCCAATGGCTGAGTCCTGTCATGTCGCTGGTCGGCTTGCCTAGCGAAATGGGCTTGGTGTGGGCAACCACGCTGGTCACCAATATGTACGCTGGACTCGTAATATTTATGAGTATTGACACGGATTTAACCGTTGCTCAAGTCTCGATTCTTGGCACTTTGATGTTGCTTGCTCATTCACTTCCTATCGAAGTAGCCGTTGCTAAAAAAGCAGGCGTTGGGATTGCTATGACACTGATAATTCGCATTGGTGGTGGTTTGTTGATGGGGTGGATTTTGCATCAAATATACCAAGGCGGAGATCTACTAAATACGCCTGCTGAAGTGATTTGGCGACATGCGCCAGTCAGTGATTCAAGTTATGTGGTTTGGACAATCGATCAGCTTAAAAGCCTTGCAATGATTTTTGTGGTGATTGCTGCATTAATGACATTTTTACGCTTGTTAAAATTGCTTGGTATCGAAAAATTGATGGCAATATTGCTCAGGCCGATTTTGTCTGTACTTGGTATTAGCCGAGAAGCAACAAACTTGACGATTGTGGGTATCACGCTAGGCGTTTCTTTTGGTGGTGGTTTGCTTATCAATGAAGCAAAACGAGGACACATTTCCCCACGGGATATTTTTGTCGCCATGATGTTGCTCAACCTACTTCATAGCTTGATTGAAGACACGCTACTGATTCTGTTGATTGGTGCGGACTTTATGACTATTTTTTGGGGACGAATTGTATTTTCCGTGACTGTGATTGGAGTTTTAGTCTTTGTTCTTAAACGCTTGGATGAAAGCACTTGTCGTAAGTATTTTTATAAGAAGATAAGTGATTAGAGTCTACGAGAGACTTACTATTTATGTCGACAGGCTGATGTGCCGCAACTGGATGGCAACAGCCAGACACCATCTTTTATCAGCCTGGATGCCACCCGTCACATATACCACGGCAATCATCAGCATGATTGCCGGAATAAGTAAGAATTTTATCCCAGAGTGGGGCCTTTCAACCCGGTAATAAATGTTCTCTATATTCATGGCATCCGATACACACGCACCCGCCGACCATGGAACTCATGCATGGAGTAATCTTTAAATCCAACTTTTTCGGATACTCTGATGGACGCCAGATGCTCAGGCTCGATGATGGCAATCACCGAGTCACAGTATTTCTGGCTAAAAACATAATCAATAACAGCCCGAACCGCTTCTGTCGCCAGCCCCTGATTCCAAAATCTACGTCCTAATCGATAGCCCAGATTGACCTCCTCAACGCCATCGACCTGTTCAGGGCTGACACCACAGAAGCCAACCAGATCACCCGAGCTTTTCTCCAGCAACGCCCAGGGGCCTATTCCGTGGGATGAGTAGCAGTCCATACACCAATCAATAAACTCGCCAATGGCTTTCTCATCACAAACCCCACGCACTGAATAGCGCATCACCTCGGGATCACTCAAAATCTCAGTGAGGGTGGGAAGGTCCTGGTGACCGAGTTGTCTTACGATTAATCGCTTCGTTTCAAATATGTGCACTGGGTCCTCTTAGCGCATATATTTCTATGTTGATCAAATAATATCCGCTTGTATTTATGTCATATGCGACATATATTGTAGTACATGAGCCCAAAGGACAAGCCATTAGTTTGGTTACATGGAATTGTTAAAACACCACCATTTTCGGCAACTGCCAGATTGGAGGCAGGTTTCTTATTGCGGCGACTGCAATGTGGAGAAAAACTTTCCATGCCGCACTCAAGACCCATGCCATCAATCGGTTCTCACTGTCATGAGCTGCGCATTACTGATAGCGATAAAATTTGGCGCATAGTGTATCGAATTGAACCAGATGCCATTGTTATAGCTGATGTGTTTATAAAAAAAACTGAAGCTACACCAAAAAACGTAATTGATGTTTGTAAGTCCAGATTCAGGATGTATGACGATGCAAAAAAGTAATCGAAAGAAACTGGAAGCCGCCGGTTGGAAAGTCGGTAGTGTTGATGAGTTTCTGGATTTGACCCCTGAAGAGTCTGCATACATTGAAATGAAGCTGGCGTTGAGTCACACGCTTCGACAGCGTAGACAGCACAATAATCTGAGCCAGATAGAGCTTGCGAAAATGGTTCATTCCAGTCAGTCGCGCATCGCCAAAATGGAGGCCGGAGATCCGAGCGTTTCCATAGACCTGATCATGAAATCACTCCTGGCCTTGGGAGCCTCTCCCAAAGATGTCGCCAAAGCAATATCTTCGGGCTCGCCCCATGCTGCATAACCGGCAAGTGCCTGAACAAGTCTTGATTGACTGCCGCCTGCTCAGTTAGTCGGTGCGAAGGTATTGATATACAACGCCTCAACCTTGTCTCTGGCCCACTGCGTTCTACGCAAAAACTTCAACGACGACTTAATGGATGGATCATTGTGAAAACAGTTGATATTGATCTGCGCATATAAAGCATCCCAACCGTAATGCTCGACCAGGCGTGTGAGTATTTTTTCCAGACTCAAACCATGTAAAGGATTGTTGGGTTGTTCTTGGTTCATTGGGAGTTCCTGTAGGTACTTAATCTTAGCCTTAGCCGTTTGATTGCTGTTTCAATTCGATGAAGTCTCGAATGGTAACAAGCGCACGTCTAATTATCAGCGCCTTGGCATAAAAATAGAGATAGCGCAGAGCAAACATGCCAAAAATAGAGGCGACAACAAAGGCAATCAAGTTTACATACTCAGAGTTACTGAAAGCAGCATAGGCTCGAATGGGGAACATTATGGCAAAAAATGCACAGACTAGTGCTATTAAGAGGGATTTTCCTGGGCTATCGCAAGCAATAGAACCATCCTGACAATCTATCCAGCCTAAAACACCATGAAAGCTCCATGCATTTGGCTTTTCAAGAAGCGCAATGACCGTCATACCTTGCTCAATCTTCGGCTTTCCGGGAACAGTGACATCGAAATAACGTTTCCCACCAGACTCAAACCCAAAGCTGGTGGTTCCTGTGTCATACAATGCTGCTGGAAACAGACGCTCAAACGTGGTTTTTTGAAAGATCATCTGGGCGAATCCTGAGAGTAAATTCCTTGGCCTTGATATACATTATTCACCCCAGCATAGAGACATACTGGCCATCGCCATCTAGCCTCTGAGTCATATCGCTACCACCCTGGGGGGCTACTTGCGCCCCAGGATACGTAAAATACGCAGGAATAAATTAATGATGTCCATGTATAAAGCCGCTGCACTATCAACAGCATTATCCAGGGTTTTAGGTATTTGTGCGTATTCCAGACCAAGGTTGCCACTGATTCCAGACGAAGCCTGCCATCCATTCCACGCGAAAGCTGCCACTGATTCCACAGCAAAGCTGCCACCCTGGCAGGCTGTCTGAATCACTTCATCCAAGCTGCACGACGCGGGATAACTTAACGGTATTCTGTCCCTTTTCATTCGGAGATGGGTCAGATGCCAGCAAAGAGGTTATCCATGCGTAAAATCAAAGAAGTTCTTCGACTTAAATGGATTAACGGGCTGAGTAATCGGCAAATTGCGGCGACCTGTGGTATCAGCCGTCCTACTGTGAGTGAGTACCTTCGCCGTACTGCCGACGCTGGCCTGAGCTGGCCACTACCTGACGATCTGGACGACAGCCAGTTAGAGCGTAAGCTGTTTCCACCGCCACCCAATTTGCCTGCCCAACTTCGGGGTATTCCTGACTGGAGTCACATTAACTACGAAATTCGACACAATAAAAACCTGACCCTGTTCTTGTTATGGCAGGAATATCGGCAAT
>NZ_JRLB01000072.1 GCF_000764495.1 Nitrincola sp. A-D6 | reverse complement strand
ATGAAAAACACTTCCATGCCCCGGTCGTCTCAGCGCCAGCAGTTTTGCTGATCTGGTTCACTACGCACTGGAACGTGCGGACAAGGAATCCATCAACAAGGATCACGAATTTTTTGTCTGGCTTCGAGTCGGCTTAACCCATCCGCTGGTTCAACATGCCGCCCAGGCCTTTATTGATAATATCGAAGCGATATACGCAGGGCGTTTAAACCGCGCCCTGCTGGAAGATGACTCTCCCTGTCATGCTATTGTCAGTACCCTGAAAAAAGTGGCGATACGCCATGTTTTTTCAGTCGACGAAGTAAAAACCCTGGAGCTACAGGGCTACCGTATACTCACCGGGCTGCTTGAGCATTACCGCCCACTGTTACGACTGTCCCGTAGCCAGTTTAAACAACTGCTGGAAGGGAAAACTCAAGGATTACTGCTGGAAGGTTTACTGGTACGACGCCTGCCCAACAAGCATATCAAAGCTTATTACCAGCTGTGTCAGGAGTCGGTCGGTGATGTTGATGTATGGGAAAGCTACTGCCGTTGTCGCTTGCTGCAAGACATGATCAGTGGCATGACCGATCAATACGCGCTGGATGAGTTCAAAACCCTGTCGGTGGTTTGATTTTGCAAACTTCAACAAATCAGCCGAACACCCTCGGCCGATAAATGGTTGCGTAACGCGGGAAGCGGTGGCTGATCCATAACGACAATACTGTAATCCGTCAGATGCCCTGCACTACAGCTCGCTTCAGTATCAAATTTAGAACTGTCCAATAGCAAAATGCGTTGGCGTGCATTCTCCAGCAGTGCTTCGCGGGCCATAACCTCTTCGGTATTGTAATCAAAAAGCTGTCCCAGTCGATTCATACTGCCTACTGACACGATACCTATATCCACCCGAAAGCGTGAAAAAAAGCGCAATGCATCGCCACCCACCACATCCTGATCGCGCTTGCGCACCACACCACCGGCAATGATTAGCTCACAATCCGGGTGGTGACACAGGGGGGTTACAGCATGCAAATTATTAGTCATTACTCTTAAACCCCGTCGCTCCCTAAGCAGAATGGCAAGCTGTTCCACCGTGGTGCCAGTCCCCAAAAACAGACTCTGGTAATCACTAATCAAGGTCAGGCAGTGCTCAGCAATCAGCTGCTTGCCACTGCGATTAACGATCTGACGCTGATCAAATTCAACATTTTCACGGCCAGGGAAAGGTGCCGCACTGCCGTGATGGCGCATCAACAACCCCCGATTCGCCAGAATACGGATATCGTTGCGAAGCGTTTGTACTGACACGCCAAAGCGCTGCGCTAAGGACTCCAAAGACTGCCTCCCCATCTGATTGATCAGGGCAACGATCTGCTGTCGACGTTGGGTGGTGTTCATCATGCTAGTGATCCACTTAAGAATTCGAAAATAAAAGCCATGAAAGCGAAAACGTAACGCCTACAAACGAAAGCTTAATGTCACTTTATTGTCATTTGATGACACTAATCTATGCACTTCAACTGAATTTACCGGAGATGCGCAAATGTCTTACCTGAAACTGCACAGCTGGATTCTCGCTACGACCCTGGCACTGCCTGGCGCAGCCTTCGCTCAGCAAACCCTGACACTCTATACCAGTCAACCCAATACCGATGCCCAAATGACTGTCGACGCCTTTACTCAAGCCAACCCTGATATCAAGGTTGACTGGGTAAGAGATGGCACAACACAGCTTATGACCCGACTAAGAGCCGAACTCAGTGCCGGTGTAACCAAGCCGGATTTATTATTGATTGCCGACAGCGTAACGATGGAATCCCTCAAACGTGAAGATCTGCTACAAGCCTATTTGAGCCCTGAGCGTAGTCATTACGATGCTGAGCTTTACGATGCCGAAGGCTATTACTATGGCACTAAAATGATCACTACCGGGATGGCTTATCATACCCGTGCAGCGCAGCAACCCAGGCGCTGGCAGGATCTGGTGAATGAGCAATACCGCAATCAAGTGGCCATGCCCAGTCCGCTCTATTCGGGTGCCGCACTGATACATCTGGCCGCACTGACCGATCACCCGGATCTGGGTTGGGATTACTATGCCGCACTTAACCAGAATGGCGCATCAGCCAGGGTGGCAATGGTGGCGTGTTAACAGCTATCACCTCCGGCACCAAGCCTACGGTGTCATTGTTGATTTCCTGGCCATACGAGAAGCCGCCAAAGGCTCACCTATCCAGTTTATATTCCCGGAGGAAGGTGTAACGGCTGTGACTGAGCCAGTGGCTATCCTCAAAGACGCCGCCAACCCGGAAGCTGCTCAACGCTTTGTCGACTTCGTCTTGTCCGAAACGGGTCAACTATTGGTGCAGCAACAAGGGTACCTGCCAGCACGTGAGGACATTGCCCCACCTGAAGGCTTCCCGGCGCGTAACGCGATTAAGCTGATCCCTCTGGATGCAGCCAAAGCACTGGATGAAGCGGAAAGCAACAAACAACGTTTCAGCGAACTTTTTGGCGGTTGATTACAGATGTTTCAACGTGCACTTGATGCCAGCAACCAGCAACGCTGGTTGCTGATTGTACTTTTGATCCTGACCAGTATGCTGACGCTGATACCGACATTACGTCTGTTGCTTGAAGCACTGCAGGGCTGGCAACTGGGCAGCGCATCACCAATGATGCAAGTGCTGCAGCAGCCTTCCACCTGGCGAGCGCTAGGGCACAGCCTTTATACCTCAACACTGGGTACGTTGATCGCTCTGGTATTGGGTGGACTGTTTGCCTTCACCCTGACACTGACCAATATTCGTGGCAAAGCCCTGCTGGTATTCTGCTTTATGCTGCCGATGATGATTCCGCCCCAGGTCACAGCGCTCAGTTGGTTGCAATTAACCGGTCCCGGAAGTCCCTTGTTGAATACCCTGGGTATTGCCCCACCTCTGGGTTCTCCGCAGCCACTCTACTCTGCTGAAGGTATTGCGTTGCTGCTGGGTATTCAGCATGCGCCACTGGTGTTTCTGGCACTGCGTACCAGCCTGATTCATCTGCCACGCGACCTGATCGAGGCGGCGCGCATCAGTGGTGCTCGTCAATCCCATATCTGGATCGATATGATCCTGCCCCTCTGTCGTAACGGGTTGATTGCCGGAGCCTCTATTGCGTTTGTTTCTGCGTTGGGAAATTTCGGCATTCCGGCCATGCTGGGCATTCCGGCGTCCTACTATGTCCTGCCCACGCTGATCTATCAGAAGATGTCAGGCTTCGGTACCAGCGTACTACCTGAAATTGCCTCGCTGTCGGTCTTAATCGGCATACTGGCACTGATGGGGTGATGTTACAGCAGCGGATGCTGAAGCACAGTCGTTTCACTTTATTAGGTCACAGTGGACCTGCACAGGATTTTACCCTGGGTCGGTGGCGTTTGCCGTTGGAGCTGTTATTGGGCCTGGTGCTGATATTGATTCTGCTAGCCCCCTTGATTGCTCTGGTGACCAGCTCGGTTGTGCCCGCGCTGGGTGTTCCCCTGACGTTTACCAACCTGAGTTTTTCCGCTTATCAGGAAATGCTGGGGCGTCAGGGTGTAACCCTGCGGGCATTCAGTAACAGCTTGATGCTGGCCGGAGGTGCGGCACTGCTACTGATGCTGCTGGCGACACTGCTGGTCTACCTGATGCAAAGCCTGCCACAGCGAACACGCTCAGCGCTCACCAGCATGATTGAGATTCCCTATGCCCTGCCAGGTGTTGTATTGGCAATCGCTGTATTCTGCTGTTTGCAAGACCCATACCCATCTTGAATCTGAGCCTTTACGGTACGCTGGGCATTATTTTTATCGCTTATCTGGCGCGTTTCCTGTCTGTGAGTCTGAAACCGATAGCCGCCAGTTTCAGCGAACTGGATCCCAGCCTTGAAGAAGCCGCCCGCATTGCCGGTGCCGGTGCCCTGCGTCGTCTGGTGGATATTCTGCTGCCACTGGTTGCGCCAGCTGTTTTTGCTGGCGGACTGCTGGTCTTCCTGACCGCTGTGAATGAGTTGACGGTGTCGGCACTGCTGTGGAGTGCCGGTAAGGAAACCCTCGGCGTACTCATCTTCAATCTTGATCAAAGTGGTGACAGCATTCTGGCATCCGCCATTGCTGTGCTAGTAGTGATGATGGTCGCCGTCATTATGTTACTGCTGAGCCTGCTGGCTCGGCATTTACCCAAGGGAGTCATTCCATGGCAGAACTGATTCTGAATCAGGTGTCCAAATATTATGGCCAGTCAGCGGCTGTAAAACAACTCAGCCTCACCCTGCCTGAAGGTGAATTCATTGCGCTGCTGGGCCCAAGCGGCTGTGGCAAGACCACCACCTTGCGCATGCTGGCCGGTTTTGAGAATCTCTCAGAAGGTCAGATACACCTAAACGGCAACTTCCTCGCACGTCCCGGATGGCAAGTACCCACCGAATCTCGCAACATGGGGATGGTGTTTCAGTCCTATGCCCTTTGGCCACACATGTGTGTGGCCGATAATGTCGGCTATCCCCTGCGGCATCGCGGCATTCGTGGTCAGGATTATCAACAGCGTGTTAAAGAGGCCTTACAGATCGTGCAACTGGAAGCATTGGCCGAACGCATGCCTCAGGATCTCAGTGGTGGTCAACGTCAACGTGTAGCACTGGCACGCTGCCTGGTCACCGACCCGAGGTAGTATTACTGGACGAGCCCCTGGCGAACCTGGACCGTCATCTACGCGCGTCTATGGAAGAAAGTTTCCGTGAATTTCATCAGCGTACCGGCGCAACGCTGGTTTATGTCACGCATGATCAATCGGAGGCTATGTCGCTGGCAGATCATATTGCCGTCATGCAAAAAGGTGAACTGGTGCAATGGGCAACACCCGAAACTCTCTATCAGACACCCAGAACCGAGTGGATTGCAGGCTTTATCGGGCAGGGTAGCATTGTGCATTTATCTGGCATCAAACCTGGAGTGAATTTATCCCAGCATGAACTGATCCAGCTCAGCCAAACAGTTAATCCATCACAGACAACACCGGTACTGATCAGACCCGAACACATATGTCTGCATCTGCCACACTCGATTCAGGGTGATAGTCAATGCGAAAGTCGCTTACACGCCAGAGTAGAACGCTGCGTATTTCGGGGTGAGCGTCATGAAATTCAGATGCGGCTACCTACTGGAGAATCACTCACCGGCTATCACCCACAAGGAGTCGCTGAAGGTAGTGCGATTCAGTTAAGCCTGTTGCAGGGCTGGAGTCTGGAGTCAGTTGCATGAATGTGTGCGTACAGATTCTCAGTGGTTTGGACGCCAAAGCACCGGCAGCAATACGTGTCGATGTAAAGGGCCGCACACTACTACTGGATGCCGGCGGTCCACTGCAAGCCGATGAACCCTGTGATTGGTACCTGGATCAAAGCCCGGATGCCATCCTGATCACCCATGATCATGTCGACCACATAGGTGCGGTTCGCTGGCTGCCAGAAACGATTCCACTTTATTGTACTCCGACCGTAGCACGCAGATTGCCTGCGGGTCGTCGCTGGCAACCACTGCCCAGGCAAGGCACTGTGACCATTGAAGATATCAACATTACCTGCGGACTGGCGGGCCACTCTCTCGATGGTATCTGGCTGCACCTGGATGTAGCTGGGGGTATTTTCTACAGCGGTGATTTCAGTTTTGAATCGCTGCTCTACCCTTTCGACCGACCACCCCAGGCCGCGTTGGCACTGTTAGATGCCTCTTACGGTCTCTACACAGTCAATCAGTCATCCTGTCACGATGCCCTGCAAGCAAAACTGAATCGTGCCAGTTTATTGCCCGTGCCACCTTCCGGTCGTGCACTGGAACTGGCCCTCTGGTGCCAGACACTTGGGCTCTCCTGGACGTTCGATCCCGTTTGTCAGAAATATCATGCCGCGTTACAAGGTTTACCCGCCAAGCTGCTGAAACCTGGTATTCATCAGCAATTGGATCAACTCTCTCCGCTACCCTGGGACACCCCAGAAGATCCAGCCTTGCCTTGATACGTCTGGCGGCCGATGCTGAAGGCACCACAGGTGAAGCTGGCCGACTGATCAGTGATCCGGATTATACCGGGCAGGTGATTTATACCGGTTACACCCCCTCCAAAGCACGTGCCGATATCACCTCAGGTCGAGCTGAGTGGTGCCGCTGGAATGTTCACCCTGGTTTGCAGTCTATCCAGTCACTAGCCGAGACCTTGCAAGCCGAACAGGTCGTACCGTTATTCTGCCCTATCGATGCAACAGGTTGGCAACAAGCCTTAGGACAACGCTTGTGCCTTGATCCCGTCATTCACATTTGAATATCAACTGGATATACCCATGCAACTGATTCAAAAACCCTTTGTTTTTCTACGTCATGGAGAAACGGCCATGAACCAGCAACAACGTATTGGCGGGCGCACCGATACACCTCTCAACAGCATCGGACAACAGGAGGCCGATGCTGCCGCTGTACTACTGGCCGATATCCGCTGGAGTTGCATTGCCGCAAGCCCGCTATTACGCGCCTGGGAAACGGCTCAGCGTGCATCCCTGAAGCAAAATATACAGGCTGTGGATGGCCTGCGTGAACGCGACTGGGGACGACTCGAAGGAGCCTCCTGGTCAGAAGTTCCACCTTACACCGAAACCCCTCCTGAAGGTGAAAGCTGGGCAGACTTCACCCAACGGGTGGTACTGGCTATCAACAATCAGCTCAGTCAGCATGACTGGCCATTGATCGTGGCACACTCAGGCGTTTTCAGAGTGATTCGTGCTCAGGTAACCGGCACCCCGGAAGGAGAGCGGATCGGAAATGCACAACCCATATTAGTACTGCCACCTGATGCAGAGCAACCCAACTGGACCTTTATCCCCCTGACAACCGATACCAAGGAGTATTACTTTGATTAAAGACAGCGTGATCGTGGATGTCGACGGTACCCTTGCCGAGTTCAACCCACAAGAAGTGCACCACTGGGTGCTGGGTGATGAAAAGCATTGGGACCCTTTCTTCGCCCATATGGCAGCAGCGCAACCTATTGAACCGGTTTGTCGTTTGGTCAAGCTACTCAAGCAACAAGGGCAGCAAATCATCATCTGTAGTGGTCGTCCGGACAGCCACCGCCAACATACGCTGGATTGGCTCAGCCAGTATGATATTCCGTTTGATGCCGTATTTCTGCGCGCACAGGGGATGATCAGGAAAAGGATGAAGTGGTCAAATCCAGATTACTGGAACAGATACGCGCCTCAGGTTACAACCCCTGGCTGGTACTGGATGATCGTGACAGTGTGGTCAACCAATGGCGCACACTGGGGCTGACTTGCCTGCAATGTGCACCCGGTGATTTTTAAAGGTTGATGAGCTAGATCCGACACTGGCGTTTACGCACACCGCGAAAGCGCCAGTTAGCCCAGAGGGCATACCCGAGCTTTGCACACTGATAAACCCCGGGGAGTGACAACAACCCGGGTAACAGCCGCCAGCCTGCCGCTTTCCAGTAATACAGGCTGGCATCAAGCCCCACTAAAAAACGCTCACCTGTCCATACATGAATTTGGCGCATCATCTGCAGTTTATCCACACCCTGCCATTCGCTGAACGCTGGATCATTAACATCAACCAATTGCATTTTTTCCGACAGCGGCTGACTAAGGTGGGCAATTTCACGCTGGCATAAACGACAGCCACCATCGTAAAACAGGCGGGGTGTAGTCAGTTGGTCTGAGGTATTCACATGGAGTTTATTCATATCAACACATACGTTGTGCAACCGGCTTCGGAGCTAGACAAATTGAATATTTCTTTACATAGCAAGCCTACAGGACTAAATTTTAACACTGTATAGATGGTGATCCCGTCATACGCCATAGCTACTGACACAATCAGTAGATATAACAATAAAAACAAGAAGGTTTATTATGAGTGATAAACGCGAGACCGATGCACTGATCGTGCATAAACCGGTGTTTTTTGACGCAACCTCCCTGCATATTCCCACACTGCGGATATTGCGTGAAGATGGCACCCTCTACCCCGATGCAACCCTCCCCGACCTGAAGCAAGAGCTTGCTTTAAAATCTACGATACATTTTTGTTTATCCGTGCCCTCGATGAGCGCATGCTGGCCTCACAACGCCAGGGGCGAATCAGTTTTTATATGACCGAAACCGGTGAAGAAGCGGCTGATATAGGTAGCACCGCGGCCCTTGCTGATGACGATATGATCATGGCGCAATACCGTGAACAGGGTGCACTGGCCTTTCGGGGCTTTACCCCGGATCAGTTTATGAATCAGATTTTTTCCAACGAACAGGATCTGGGCAAAGGGCGACAGATGCCCATTCATTATGGCTCCCGTGAGTTGCACTATATGACAGTCTCCTCACCTTTGGGCACCCAGCTCCCCCAGGCAACCGGCTATGCGTTTGCTCTGAAAGCGCAGCAAAAAGCCAACTGTGTGATCTGTTATTTCGGCGAAGGCGCGGCCTCTGAAGGTGACTTTCATGCGGCACTGAATATGGCCGGTGTGTTTAAAGTACCGGTGATATTTTTCTGTCGAAACAATGGTTACGCCATCTCCACACCGGCACATGAGCAGTATGCCGGTGATGGTATCGCACCACGAGGCATAGGCTATGGGCTGAAAACAATTCGTGTCGATGGCAATGATGTGCTGGCCGTATTACAGGCCACCCAGGAAGCTCGCAAACTGGCTGTTGAGCAACACCAACCCGTTCTGATTGAAGCCATGACTTATCGCCTGGGTGCGCATTCCAGTTCAGACGACCCCAGTGGTTATCGAAACAAGTCAGAAGAAGATACCTGGCGGGCAAAATGTCCGGTGCTGCGCTTTAAAAACTGGCTGATACAGCAGGCTGGTGGGATGAAGCCCAGGAGACACAACGCAAGCAACTGCATCGGGATGCCATTATGGCGGCGATGAAAAAGGCGGAAAAAATCCCTGCGCCACCACTGAATGATTTGTTTACCGATGTCTATGACACCCTGCCCTGGCACTTACAGGAGCAGCAGGCTGAACTGATTTCACATATTCGTAAATATCCGCAGGCCTATGCCAAAACAGCAGGGAGGCTCGGTGATGAGTAAAATGAACCTGTTACAGGCGATCAATAATGCCTTGGATATCGCCATGACCACGGATGAGTCCGCGCTGTGTTTTGGTGAGGATGTCGGGCATTTTGGCGGTGTGTTCAGAGCTACCAGCCAGCTACAGGAAAAATTTGGCAAGCAACGCTGCTTTAACACACCGCTGACCGAACAAGGCATTCTCGGCTTTGCCAACGGTATAGCGGCTCAGGGCATGACGGCGATTGCTGAAATTCAGTTTGCCGATTACATTTTTCCGGCATTTGATCAGATCGTTAATGAAACTGCCAAATTCCGCTACCGTTCAGGTAATGAATTTAATGTCGGTGGGCTCACCATCCGCACACCTTATGGCGGTGGAATTAATGGTGCACATTACCACTCGCAATCGCCGGAAGCCTATTTCACCCACACCCCTGGTTTGAAAATTATCGTACCCCGCAATCCTGAGCAGGCCAAGGGCTTACTCCTGGCCGCGATACGTGACCCCAATCCGGTGATCTTTTTTGAACCGAAAAAACTCTACCGTGCCTCTGTAGGTGAAGTGCCGGATGAGGATTACCAACTACCTATAGGTCAGGCCGAGGTGGTTCGCCAAGGCCGTGACATCACCCTGCTGGCCTGGGGTGCGCAGATGGAAGCGATTGAAAAGGCCGCTGACCTGGCTGAGAAAGATGGCATCTCCTGTGAGTTGATTGATTTGCGTACCCTGCTGCCCTGGGACAGAGACGCAGTCGCCAACTCGGTACGCAAAACCGGACGACTGATCATCAACCACGAAGCCCCTAAAACTTCGGGGTTTGGTGCTGAAATCGCTGCCAGTATTCAGGAAGCCTGCTTTTTGCACCTGGAGTCACCGGTGCTGCGCGTTACCGGTCTGGACACCCCTTTCCCTCTGGCGCTGGAAAAGGAATATATGCCCGATCACCTGAAAACCTATGAAGCCATTATAGCCAGCGTAAATTACTAATTTACCGATTCGGTTTGGAGTAACCCATGAAAATAGATTTTATCCTGCCTGATATTGGTGAAGGCATCGTAGAGTGTGAACTGGTTGAGTGGCGTATCAGTGAAGGTGAAAACGTCGCAGAAGATCAGCCAGTTGCGGATGTGATGACAGACAAAGCCCTGGTTGAAATTACCTCAATGTATACTGGTGTGATCAGCAAACTGTATTACCAGCAAGGTGATATTGCCAAAGTGCACCAGCCCTGTTTGAAATAGACGTTGAGGCTGAACCAGGCCAGGAAAATGAAACAGCCGCACAGGAACCCCCACAACAGCCTGACGACATTGAAACCAGGTTGAACAGACAAAGGCGGACGTCAGCGATCTGGCCAACAAGCCTGTTGCCAGTCCCGCTGTCAGGCGCCTGGCCCGCGAAATGGAGCTGGATCTCGGTGCGATTGAGGGTAGCGGCAAAAACGGACGCATTTACAAGGAAGACCTGCTGACACCGACGCAGTCTGGAGCCACCGCCAGTGCTACAAATCAAACACCCACCACCGAAGCCATCAAAGGGATTAAAGCGCTGATGGCCAGACAGATGCAGGACTCTGCCAGCAGCATCCCGCATTTTACCTATGTCGACGAACTGGATGTCACCCAACTGGAGGACGCCAGGCAGGCACTCAAGCCGGCTTTTGAAGCTGAAGGGTTACGCCTGAGTCTGATGCCACTGTTTATCAAGGCACTCTCCCTGGCGCTGCTGCAACATCCCCTGCTCAACAGCCGTGTGAATGATGACTGCAGCGAAATCATCTACCAGACGGACCACAATATCGGCTTTGCTGTGGATACGCCAACGGGTTTATTGGTGCCTAACATCAAAGCGGTACAGCGCTTAAATCTGGTTGAGATCACCCAACAGTTAAATCAACTGATCGATGCGGCCAGGCTGGGTAAGCTCACCTCGCAACAGATGAAAGGTGGCACCATTACTCTGTCAAACATAGGGGTTATGGGCGGAACGGTAGCTACCCCCATTATCAATAAGCCGGAGGTCGCCATAGTGGCATTAGGCAAGATACAAAGACTCCCCCGCTTTGATGCAGAGGACCGTGTTACCGCACGAAAAATCATGCAGATCAGTTGGTCAGGGGATCACCGTATCATTGAGGGTGCCAGCATGGCGCGCTTCTGCAACACCTGGAAAGCGTATCTGGAAAACCCGTTGAGTATGCTGACAGAGCTGCGCTAGCGTGACGCGTCCGTTGCTGCAACAGTTTTATATCAACGAAGAGCAGTCGATCTATCTGATGAGCCATGAAGATGCTCAGAAAATTAAAGACTGGGTACAGCTGTGTATGGATCAACTCGGTTTACTGGGCTTTTCTGATATAGAATTTATCGGCAAGGGCGCGTATGGCTTTGTGTTCGCCGGACGCTCTAATGAACTGACCGATTATGTGTTCAAGTTTTCACGCATCAATTTACCTCAGGCCGTTCAGGACCGGCTCGAAGATGAGGCCTGGATGCAAAGTCAGGTGTTACACCCGGGCATTCCTGCCGTGAGTGAATATACCCGCATTTCAAGGCAGTCCGTGTTAATGATGGAACGTGCACCCGGCATGGATCTTGAAGCTATTCAATTCAGCAAGGGCGTCTCTCTCCCCGTTTAATCATCAAAATCGCCGCACAACTGGTGGATGTGCTGACCACTTTGCGGGCGTTTAAAGTCAATGATCAGCTCGCCCCAATTGTTCACGGAGATATAAAACCCTCCAATATTGTCTTCAACCCGCTGATGAAAGTATCAAACTGATCGACTGGGGCTCGAGTGTTTTTGCGCAACTGGATAGTGACGGACAACCGGCCTCAGCGCCAGGGCTGAGCTTTCTCAGTGAAAATTTACACAGTACCAATGCCCGCTTGGGCGATGTGTATTTTATCGGAGAAGATCAGTTAAATGGCGGGCTAAGCTCGCCGCGCTTTGATGAACAGGGCCTGGCTGGAACACTCTATGCTTTGGCATCCGGTCAGTCCTGCCGCTACGGTTATGATGCCATCCCGGTCACCGCATTGGGGCTGCCGAAAGCCTTTGCGATCACCCTGCAGACCTTATTGGCGGGCAGTGACCAGGACAGACTACAGGCGGGTGACTATCTGATCTCGCAGATGCCCTACATGAAAAAATGGATCATTCCAGAGCTGGCGGTTATCCCGGATAAACCCCTGATTCCCATCTGGGTGTTTCAGGATCAGCAGCACATGGAAACTGTGGTGTATACCTCCCGCAAAAGTTTCCTTCGGGAAGCCAATCTGGACCCGGAGCTGCTGGCTGATGTCGATGATGTCGAGTTGGAGAAGTATTACAAAAACTTTATGCACGGCATGGGACGCACAGAGCGCGCATTTCTCTGTGCGGTCAGCCGTCTGGGCAGATACCCGGTTCTGGGTGGACTGGCAATCCGCTGGGAAGATGATGACATTTTTATCGACTCCAGCCTAAACCTGCATGCGCCCGAGCTGAAGCAACCCTTCATTAGTGCAGTCAATACCATGGTCACGCTGGCACGTGCTATCCACCGTGAGGGTGTGTTCAAATGCTGTTTGTTTGATGCCAAAAACACCCTTCACCTTCAACGCGAAGATGATACCCACGCGTTTATTCCACCGGCAGACATGGCAATTCCGTTTGAGGTGACGCAGGCACCGCTGAATGAGGACAGCAGTCGTAATCACTCCTATTTTGAAGATGGTCAGGACCCGGATGAGCTGTTGCTGCTACCTCAAAGCATCATGCAGGAAATAGCCTTTCTGAATGAAATACGCCATACCGGTCTGATTATTTTTGAAGTCCTGCCAACACATTTAAAAATTCATAACTACTATGTGTTACTTGACCCCGGTAGAGAAGCCGACTTTGCTGCCGCACTGGAGCGCATTGTTAAATCACTCCCGGACATAGACGGCCTGGGTGTCTCGGGTTTTATGAAAATGCCCTACAAAAATACCCGTGAATTTAGCCGACAGGCCCGGGTTGCTGAGCATTTTTATCCCAAAAACCCTAAGACTAAGACTGCATAAAATCAGCGATCAAATCCAGCACCTGTGCAGGCTGTTCCGCATGGGGTAGATGACCACAG
The DNA here is from genome assembly GCF_000764495.1 of Nitrincola sp. A-D6. Lineage (GTDB taxonomy): Bacteria > Pseudomonadota > Gammaproteobacteria > Pseudomonadales > Balneatricaceae > Nitrincola. The sequence goes on along the minus strand of NZ_JRLB01000072.1, from coordinate 28,290 downwards.
TGTTGCATAATCACCTGTTTAGACGGGCCCGCTACACCGGCAGCAATATGCTGGGGAAAGGCAACAGAGCCATACTCGTCACTATCTCCATGAATAACCAGTACGGCCGAGTGAATATGTGGCAGACAGGCATCGATGGTCCAGGAACGAAATGCCGGTGACAACCAGGTTCCGGTCCAGGCATCCAGCACCCAGCGTGCTTTGTCACCATGCCATTTCATCAGCTTGTTAAACGCGGCTGGTTGAGCAAACTGCTGCTGAGCAGCGCGAATTCCTTCCAGGGTACGCTCCTCAACAAACGCCTGGGCGGCCAGGGTAATGGTGGCTTCACAGGCCTCTGCTTTAGAGGCGGCAATCGTCAATGCCATCACCCCGCCAACACTATGGCCGAGCAAGCAAAAGCGGGTGATGCCCATCGCCTGACACAATACCGGAAAAATAAGCTCAGCTTCCTCAATAATAAAATCAGCTGATGGCAAGGCCGTTCGGGCACTCGACTGACCAAAGCCCAAGCGGTCATAGGCGATCACTGGACGCTGAAGGCGTTCGGCTAGTTGCAAGGGAAAATCACGCCACTGAGCAACACTGCCAAGCGAGTCATGTAGCAAAACCAACGGCACAACAGAGCTGGTCTCGGCAGGCCGCCATCGGCGCACAAACACAGACCCTCCCGGCACCGCAACAAAGCGATCGTCAATCAGTGTCTCGTTAATGCGCATAGACAAGACTTTACCATCCATTAAGTCACAGGTTTCTGCTTGGGTTTAAGATCACCGGCATCAATCCGTGGACGATTCGCTTCAATCTGACCCAGAGGTTCACAGAGTTCCAGACTTTCCAGGCAGCGCTCAGTCAGGCGTTGATAAGCTCCCGTTCCTTCCTGCTTCCAGGCAATCTCTTCATCTGATAAGCGGCGCAAAACTTTAGCCGGCGCTCCGACTATCAATGAGGCTTCTTCGCAGCTGAAGTTGGCTTTTACAAAAGCGGTCGCCGCCACGATACAGCGTGCACTGATCACAGCACCATCCATCACCACGGCATTCATGCCGATCAGCGCATCCTCACCGACAATACAGCCATGCAACACCGCCCCATGCCCCACATGGCCATTGGTTTCAATCACCGTGTCCGTGCCAGGAAAGCCGTGCATCACACAGGTATCCTGAAGGTTCGACCCTTGTTTAAGGATGATACGACCAAAATCGCCCCGCAAACTGGCATTGGGGCCGACATAACAGCCTGGGCCCACCTGGACATCACCAATCAGTACAGCTGTCGGGTGAACATAGGCGGTTGGATCCACAACCGGTGTAACACCATCAATACGATAACAAGGCATAATAACCCTCCAGGGGTTTACTTAAATCCGCAGGCCACCATCCATTTCGATAATCCTGCCGGTAAAAAAGTCATTTTCAACAATATATTGCAGCGTATGCGCCATTTCACTGACCTCTCCCAAGCGTCGCAAAGGAACAGCGGTCAGCATGCGATCTATAGCTTCCGGCTTCATTTGCGCCGTCATTTCTGTAGCAATCACTCCTGGTGCTATGCCGCCAACACGTATGCCATATCGGGCCAGTTCTTTTGCCCAGCTAACGACTAGTGTCGCCACACCGGATTTGGTTGCCGAGTAGTTGGTTTGACCGGCATTACCAGCCCGGGATACAGAGGAGACATTAACAATCACGCCGCCTTCACCCTGTTCAGCCATAATAGCAGCGGCTTCACGGCCACATAAAAAACTGCCGGTCAGGTTCACATTGATCACATCGTTCCATTGCTGCAGTGACATTTTATCAACCAGCTTGCCGTCTTTTAGCTTAATCAGCATACCGTCACGCATCAGACCGGCGTTATTCACCAAGCCATGCAGCGCCCCGAAATCTTCACGAATACGGGAAAAGGTGTTTTCTACTTGCGACTCGTCAGTAATATCACACACATAGCCCTGGGATTTCACCCCCATTACACAGAGTTGATCAGCGGTTTTTTTAAGCATATCCGCATCCAGATCGATCAAAGCCACATCCGCACCCAATGAAGCCAGATGGCTAGCCATACCCGCACCCAGACCTCTGGCTCCGCCGGTAATCACAAACACTTTTTGTTTAATCTGCATCGTTTATTTCCTCAGTGCAACGGTGCTATCCGCTGCAATATCTAGTTGTGACTCATTGTAGTTTCAATGAACCCTGCCGCAATAAGCGCTTGTTCAACCTCGGGTAAAATGCTGGCATCGTCAATGGTTGAAGGCATGGCATAGTGTTCATTAGCGGCAATTTTACGTAACACCGCACGCAGAATTTTACCTGAACGGGTTTTGGGTAGCCGTGCAACCACGATAGCCCGGTGAAAACAGGCAACAGCCCCCACCTGCTCCCGAATCTGATGCACCAATTGCGCTTGCAGTTCAGCAGCGCTGATATCGGCATCGGCTTTCAGTACAACCAATGCCACAGGCAGTTGACCTTTCAACGCATCGGTCACCCCAATCACAGCACACTCTGCCACCTGCGGATGAGCCGAGACCACCTCCTCCATTTCACCGGTTGATAAGCGGTGGCCTGATACATTAATCACATCATCCGTGCGTCCGGTGATATAGATATAATCCTCATCGTCTTTATAGCCGCCATCACCGGTATGGTAATAACCCGGAAAGGTGGTCAGATACGCCTGTTTGAAGCGCTCATCATTGTTCCAGATACTCCAGGCAAAACCCGGTGGCAGAGGCAGTTTAATACAAATATTACCCGCTTCATTTGCCGGCATTTCACGACCCTCGCCATCCAGTACACGGATGTCATAACCAGGTATCGCCTTATTGGTCGAACCCAAGCGCGCTGGTGCGGGGTGTTGCCAACCCATCATCGGAGCGGTCATCGGCCAGCCGGATTCGGTTTGCCACCAGTGATCCAGCACCGGCACAGATAACAGCTCACTCAACCACTCATAAGTGCTGCTATCCAGTTTTTCACCAGCGACAAAAATCCAGCGCAAGCTGCTCAGGTCATACTGCTTTGCCAATTCACCCTGGGGATCTTCTTTACGCACCGCTCGATAAGCGGTAGGAGCACAAAACATCGAATTAACCCGGTATTCACTGATCAAACGCCAGAAAGCCCCGGCATCCGGGGTGCGTATCGGCTTGCCTTCATAAAAAATAGAGCTGCAGCCCCCATCAGCGGGCCATAGACAATAAATGAGTGTCCGACCACCCAGCCGATATCTGAGGCACCCCACCATACATCTCCAGCTTGCATACCATACACATGCTGCAGTGCATATTTCAGAGCAACCGCGTAACCGCCGGTATCACGCACTATGCCCTTGGGCTGTCCTGTCGTACCCGAGGTATACAGAATGTAAAGCGGGTCAGTACCCTTTACTGGCACGGCCGCGGCTGGTTCTGCACCTTGCTGAAACTCATACCAGTCCAGATCCCGTGACGGGTTCAGATCAGCCTGTAATCTGGGGCGTTGACAGACAATGGTGTATTCAGGCTTATGCGCAGCCAGATCAATGGCCTTATCAACCAATGGCTTGTACGCCAGAGCTTTATCAAATTCTATGCCACAGGAGGCAGTCAGGATCAGCTTGGGTTCGGCATCATCGATACGGATGGCCAGTTCATTGGCGGCAAAGCCACCAAATACCACAGAGTGCACTGCACCTATACGCGCACAGGCCAACATCGCCACGGCGGCTTCCGGGATCATCGGCATGTAGATGACCACCCTGTCACCCTTGATCACCCCCAGCCGTTGCATGGCCCCTGCGAAAAGCTCAACCCGCTGTAGCAGTGTTGTATAGGTGATGGCTTCTTTGGTCTGGGTAACCGGTGAGTCGTAATACAGGGCGACCTGATCACCCCGACCTTCGGCAATCTGCACATCCAAAGCCAGGTAACTGATATTCAGTTCACCATCGGCAAACCAGTTATAGCTGCCCTGCTCAGTCTGATTCAGTAGCTGCTCCGGTGCTTTAAACCAGTTCAGTGCCTCGGCCTGCTCTTTCCAGTAAGTCGCAGGGTCTCTTAAGCTTGCGGCATAGGCCTGCACATAGGACATAATTCACCTCTGTTATTGTTGTTTTGGTATGAGATGCGGCTGACCTATTACTGGGCCAGCCTGTCGGTCATCCCTGAATTATTGGTACAAACGGATCAGGCTGGAAAAATCCAAGCCACCATTGCCCTGGCTCTTATGCAGATTAAATAGCGCCCGAGCCGCTGAACCCATCGGCGTTGCCGAGGCACTCTGTTGACTTAGATCCATTGCCAGGCCCAGGTCCTTGTACATCAGATCCACCTGGAAGCCACCCTGGTAATCACGCGAAGCCGGTACATTGTCCATAACACCGGGAACCGGGTTATACACCTGCAGGGCCCAGTTATTACCAGAACTTTGCTTCATGATGTCCGAGAGTACGGCGGGATCAAGACCGTTCTTAACCCCCATACTCAAAGCTTCACAGGTGCCCGCCATTAAAATAGCCAGCATCATGTTATTGCATGCCTTGGCAATCTGACCGGCTCCATGTTCTCCGGCATGAAAAATGTTTTTTCCCATCGTCTGTAACACGGGTAATGCTGTTGCATACTGCTCAGCCGTACCACCGACAATAAAGGTCAGGGTGCCCGCCTGTGCGCCACCCACCCCGCCGGATACCGGTGCGTCAATAAAGTCGATATGCCGTTGCTGCGCAGCGGTCGCAATTTCACGCGCGGTATTTACATCGATGGTAGAGCAATCGATCACCAGCGCCCCTTCAGCCAGGTGCTCGAATAATGGCGTATCCCCTCAAGCAGCAGACCTTTCACATGTTTACCCGCGGGTAACATGGTGATCACCAGCGCCGCCCCCTGAACCGCATCTTGCGCTGATTCAGCTTGTTGACAGCCAGCCGCTTTTGCCGCTGATAGCGCATCCGCTGACAGATCAAATGCCTGTACAACATGGCCTGCTTTCGCCAGGTTAGCCGCCATCGGCCCACCCATATTACCTAAACCTATAAATCCGATTGTTGCCATAACCTAGTACCTCTTGTTGTTTTTATAAGATGGTTGACTAATTAACTACAAATCCTGCAAGGGATGCGCACCTGACCAGGGGGACTCAAACAAGGCATCAATAAATGCAGGTTCAACGGCTTCAACCGATGCATAGGTCCATTGCGGTTGATTATCCTTGTCGACCAGTAAAGCGCGAACTCCTTCTGGAAATTCGCGATGACGACAACATTGCACCGATAGATTCAACTCTTGCTGAAACACCTCTTTCAGCGACAGGTGTCGGCAGTGCGCCAGTTGACGTGCGATCATATGCACTGAAACGGGGCTACCCTGCTGCAGGGCTTTTTGTGCCCTTAGTACCCATTTATCATCGGTTTCAATAGCCTGTAATGCCGTCTGGATTTCAGCCACTGAATCCTGATCCATCAGCTCACGTATTAAGCTTTGGTGTGCTTTAATCGGCGCCGGCATATCCGCAAAGGTGGCAGCCGATTCGGCTTCCAGTTCACGCAAGATAGCATCGATCACCTGAGTCGCCGGCAACTGCCAAGTGGATGCCTGCAAGCGTTGCATCAGGGTGTCACGCAGATCCTTGCGCAGGGCACGGTCTCCGAGTCCTAAAAACAGGGCGTCAGCGGCATTGATGGGGTTTCCGGTCAGTCCTAAAAACAAACCGGTATGACCTGGCATACGGTTCAGAAACCAGCTGCCACCCACATCCGGGTAGAGACCGATGGTCACTTCAGGCATCGCCAGATAGGAGGTTTCAGTTACCACCCGGTGACTACAGCCACTGAGCAAACCCATACCGCCACCCATAACGATGCCACTGCCCCAGCAAATCACCGGTTTGGGGTAGGTGTGCAGAGCATAATCCAGTTGATACTCACGGGTAAAAAAGTCTTCCGGAAAACGGCTGTTGGTTTCTTCAGTAACGGCGCGGTAGAGTTTGACCACGTCGCCACCGGCACAGAAGGCTTTTTCCCCGGCACTGTCGAGAAACACAGCGCTAATCCGTGGATCATCGCGCCACTTCTGCAACTGCGGTAACATCAGGTCGATCATATCCAGTGTCAGCGCATTGAGACTTTTTTCCGCATTCAAGCGGATTTCAGCAATGCACTGATCGCCTGCCGTAGGGTGTTCAATAAACAGGACACAACTCATGTGCGGCTCCTTGTATACATCATCTCAACGGTTCTTCCACTGAGGTTTGCGCTTTTCCAGGAAGGCGTTGACGCCTTCGCGCTGGTCTTCGGTTTTGAACAGATCTACAAACCACTCACGCTCAAGAATATAGCCCTGTGCGAAAGGTGCCTGGCGATTATTCTGAATCAGTTTTTTACAGGCGGTAACAGCCGACGGACTTTGCTGCCCAACCTGCTCAGCCAAGGCCAGGGCCTGCTCAAAGGCCTGCCCTTGTGGGACCACCTCTTCAACCAGTCCTATCGACAGGGCTTTAGCAGCACTCACCTGCTCACCACAAAGAATCATGCGCTTAGCCCAGCCCTCGCCCACTAACAGAGTCAGGTTCTGAGTACCGCCTGCGCAAGGAAGCAAACCTACTTTGGCTTCGGGTAAGGCCATTTTGGCTTGCTCTTCAGCAATACGCAGATCACAGGCCAGCGCCACTTCCAAACCTCCGCCCATAGCATAGCCATTAATGGCCGCAATAGAGACGCCTCTAAAGTGACTTAAGGTTTCAAAAGCCCGACCAAACAACACTGCCATATCATGTGCCACCTCACGATTGCCATCGGCAAACAGCTTCAGATCAGCACCAGCAGAGAAGAACTTGTCGCTGGCACTGGTTATCACCAGACTCCAGATGGCTTTATCCTCATTCAGTGCTTCTACTGTGTCGATCAGTGCCTGCAAACTCTCGGCAGTCCAGGTATTGGCAGGCAGATTATTCAGCGTCAGAATGGCAATGTGGCCACGCTTTTCCAGTAACAGTGCATCAGTCATGCTGTTCTCCTAAAATTCGCTATCAGTATCCGCCAATAAACGGCGGCCTATAATCACACGCATCACTTCATTGGTGCCCTCAAGAATGCGGTGAACCCGGGTATCGCGAACAAAACGCTCCAGCGGGTACTCTTTGATATAACCGTATCCACCAAATAACTGCAGAGCTTCATCGCAAACCCGGAAGCCCACATCGGTGGCAAAGCGCTTAGCCATAGCACAATAGGTAGTCGCATCCGCATCCTGACGATCCAGCTTGCTTGCCGCTAATCGCACCAGTTGTCGTGCAGCAACCAGCTCGGTGGCCATATCCGCCAAACGGAACTGTAAACCCTGAAATTCGCCGATCTGTTTACCGAACTGCTTACGTTCCAGCAGATAGTTACGTGCCAGGTTCAAGGCTTGTTGCGCTGTACCCACTGAACAGGAAGCGATATTAATGCGCCCACCATCCAGGCCTTTCATAGCCAGCACAAAACCTTCCCCCTCCTCACTAAGCAGATGAGAAGCGGGTACTTTGACATCATCGAAGGTAATCATGCGGGTGGGCTGAGAGTTCCAGCCCATTTTGTGTTCACAACGACCATAGCTGATACCGTCACTGTGCGCATCCACGACAAAGGCTGAAACGCCTCTGGCACCGGGGCCGCCAGTACGTGCCATCACCACCAGTACATCGGTGCTACCGGCGCCTGAGATAAACACCTTACTGCCATTCAATACATAATGATCGCCATCGCGTTGTGCGGTGGTTTTTAATGAGGCAGCATCAGAACCTGCATTAGGTTCAGTCAGGCAATAGGAACCCAGTTTCTCCGCACTGACGAGCGCCGCCGCATAAGTATCCAGTACCTCTGGCGTGCCAAAACTGGTCACCATCCAGGTGACCATGTTGTGGATGGTCAGATACGCCGTTGTCGAGGTGCAACCCATCGACAGACGCTCAAAGATAATGCTGGCATCCAGACGACTTAAGCCAAGCCCTCCCACCGCCTCTGGCGCATAGATGGAGGCAAAGCCCATTTCACCTGCTTTACGTATGACATCCAGTGGAAAAAACGAGCTTTGATCCCATTCGGCCGCATGAGGTTCAAGCTCATTGCGTGCGAAAGCCGTCGCCATATCGGCAAATGCAATCTGATCTTCATTCAGTTCAAAATCCATTCGTACCTCCACAGGCACCGCGTGCCTTTTGTGCAATCCGGGTTTATTTCAATTGAATAGTCATGTTGGGACCCGTTGCCAGATCGTCTTCAAACCAGCGCGCGGTGACGGTTTTAGTCTCTGTATAGAAACGTACCGCTTGCTTGCCATAGGCATGCTGATCGCCATAAAAGGACTTGCGCCAGCCAGTGAAGGAGAAGAATGGCAGCGGTACAGGCACGGGAACGTTAATACCCACCTGACCAACCTGGATTTCATGCTGATACTTGCGCGCAGCCGCCCCGGATGCGGTGAAGATCGATGTACCATTGCCGTAAGGGTTCGCATTGATCAACGTGATAGCCTCTTCAATGCTGTCAACTTCCATGGCTACCAATACAGGTCCAAAGATCTCTTCCCGATAAATGGACATATCGGTGGTTACGCCACTGAAAAAGGTAGGTCCGACCCAGTTACCTTCCGGAAACCCTTCGACGTTGCACTCACTGCCATCCAGCAGGCACTCGGCACCAGCGTCTTTGCCTTCCTGGATATATTGCAGCACCCGCTGTTTAGCCTGAGGGTTTATCAACGGCCCATAACCAGCCTCTGCGTCATCCCAGGCACCCGGGCGAACCTTCGCTAAGGCGTCACGTAGTTCCGGAATCCACTGGCGTGCTTCACCGACGAAAACCGCAACCGAAATCGCCATGCAACGCTGCCCTGCTGCACCGACTGAGGCACCTACGAGATTGTTGATCACGTGGGATTTTTGCGCATCCGGCATAATCACCATATGGTTTTTGGCACCGGCAAAGGCTTGTACCCGCTTCATATGATCTGTGCCGGTTTTATAAATATGCTCACCAACAGCCACCGAACCGACAAAAGAAATAGCCGGAGTATCCGGGTGTACTAACAACTGGTTTACAACGTCTTTGGTTCCATGCACAACCTGCAGCAAGCCTGCTGGCGCACCGGCTTCCTGAAACAGTTCAGCCAAACGCATTGGCGTCAGTGGATCCTGCTCAGATGGTTTCAACACAAAGGTATTACCGCAGGCGATAGCCATCGGGAACATCCACAAGGGGATCATGGCGGGGAAGTTAAACGGCGTGATACCCACACACACACCCAAAGGCTGGGTATAGCTGTAGCAATCCACTTTACGGGCTACATTCTCAACCGTTTCACCCATGCTCAATGATGCAATGTTGCAGGCATGCTCGACCACCTCGATACCACGCCAGACATCCCCCTTGGCGTCTTCAAAGGTTTTACCGGTTTCACCGCTCAAAATAGTGGCCAGTTCATCATGATGCTCTTTCAGCAATGCCTGATAACGCAGCATTAACCTGGCACGATCCGAGACAGGTACCTCCTTCCAGGTTTCAAATGCAGTTTTTGCAGCAGCTACGGCTTGATCTACTTCTTGCGCAGTAGCACAGGGCACCTGTGCTATGACGTTTTGTGTGGCTGGGTCAGTGACGGGAATCCACTGAGATGATTGGCTTTGAATCATTGCACCATTAATGAGCAGGGGACATGTTGTGTCATAGTCTTTCTCTCTGGTTTTATTGTTATTGTCTTAAATGACATTACCTGAAGAATTAAATATTACCTTTACGTTAACGTTAATACCTAATCAGGTAACTTTCAATACAATTATGTTTTATCATGCAACCAGGCCTGGCAAGATTGCATAAATTGCTAAGATGATGGACTATATTGCGACTCTGACATTTATTAACTACAACCCAATCCAATCGGTGCCTAGTCAATATGAGCCAACCATCAGCCTGGCCTATTCCACCCGGAAGTATACGCTTTGTACTCCCAAGGCGTGTTGTGGCTGAACTCACCCAAAATCCACTTAGCAAAGATCTGTACCCCCTGGCTATGGGTTACTATAAACAGGCAAGTGGCCACAGCATGTCCCGTACACGTCATGATGACTTTTTATTCATATATTGTGTTGAGGGACAGGGAACATTACGTATAGGTAAACTTGAACATCCTGTTGAATCGGGCGACCTGCTCATACTGCCCAAAGAGCAAATCCACAGCTATCACGCCCATGACGCTAACCCTTGGAGCATCTACTGGGTGCATTGCGATGGCACACTGGCAGCTGAATTTTTTACCCCCTGATCAAGTCCAGTCAAAGCCCACTGATCAAGCTGGGACTCCACTCACGCCTGGTCGCTGATTTTGAATCCCTGCTGGACCTGCGAAAATCAACACAACTTTTTGAATCCTATTTGCATGTTTGCAGCCTGTTACGACAAATCCTCACACACATGACCTTACTGCAAACCCAGGCCCGACATCATTTCGATCAAAGTCTCAATATGGAAGCGATCCAAACCTTGATGTTGACACGCGTGCATGAATCACTGGATATCGACACGCTGGCGGCGGCAGCCAACCTGTCTAAATACCATTTCATAAAACGCTACAAGAGCCTGACCGGCAGTACGCCGATCAATGACTTTATTCGCATGAAAATTGAACGCGCTTGTCATCTGCTGGATATCACTGACCAGCGCATCAGTGAAGTAGCCTGGGCACTAGGCTATGAAGACGCTTATTACTTCTCCAGAGCCTTTAGCAAGGTAATGGGTATTTCGCCCAGCCAATACCGCGGCATACGGCTTGGCAAGGCAACCTATAAAGAATAATACTCAGCGATTAGAGCAACTCCACAGCAACAGCCGTAGCCTCTCCCCCGCCTATACACAAGGACGCGATACCTCGCTTTAAGCCACGCTGCTGCAACGCATACAAGAGCGTCACCAGGATTCGTGAACCACTGGAGCCAATCGGGTGACCCAAAGCACACGCACCACCCTTTACATTGACCTTGGCGGGATCCAGACCCAACGCCTGTTGTGCCAACAGCGTCACAACAGCAAAGGCTTCATTAATTTCAAACAGATCGACACTGTCCTGATCCCAGCCAGCTTTGTGTAAAACTTTCTGAATAGAGCCAATCGGCGCCAGAGTAAATTCAGCTGGTAGCTGTGCATGGGTTGCATGCGCGACAATCCTCGCCAAGGGCTTAAGCCACGAGCGATGGCATCAGATTCTTTCATCAACAGCAGGGCCGAAGCCCCATCAGAAATAGAGCTGGAGTTGGCCGCGGTAACCGTACCCTCTTTAGCGAAAGCCGGGCGTAAACTGCGGATTTTATCCAGCCGCGCCTTACCCGGCTGCTCATCTATATCCACCACCAGATCGCCAGAACGGCTAGTGACAGTGACCGGAGCGATTTCATCAACGAACGTCCCTGACTCAATAGCAGACAGAGATTTTTCTAACGAACTTATAGCGAAATCATCCATGGCTTCACGCGAAATAGAGGCAGTATCCGCAGAGCGCTGCGCAAAACTCCCCATCAACCCACCTTCGTAGGCATCTTCCAGACCATCCAGAAACATATGATCCAGCACCTTGGCATGTCCCATACGCAAACCTTCACGCACTTTCGGCAACAAATAGGGAGACTGGCTCATATTTTCCATACCACCGGCAATCATCACCTCGGCGCTACCCGCTTTGATCTGATCATGTGCCAGCATCACCGCTTTCATACCTGAGCCGCACATTTTATTGATGGTTGTGCAACCGGTTGAGATAGGCAGACCGGCTTTTAATGCCGCCTGCCGTGCCGGTGCCTGACCCAGGCCTGCGGGTAACACACAACCCATCACCACCTCATCTACCTGCTCGGCACTCAAACCCGATCGTTGCAGTGCGGCCTGTATGGCAACCGCACCTAAATCCGGTGCCCGCACACTACTCAAATCACCCTGTAATCCACCCATTGGCGTTCTGGCAGCTGCCACTATTACGATAGAGTCACTCATATCATCCCCATTACCTGTACCTGATTAATTAGCTAAAAACACAGCACTTATCTGAAGTTCTTTTTAAAGAATTTTTGCAACTCACCGACAATCCCCGCACGGAACATCAACACACAAACTATAAAGATAATGCCCAATATCACATCAACCCAATCACCCAGGAAACTTTGTGATAACTGATGCTCCAGGCTGATCACAAAGGTAGCCCCAACCACCGGTCCTAACAGCGTGCCTACGCCACCCAACAGCGTCATCAGGATTACTTCACCAGACATATGCCAATGCGCGTCATTCAGTGAAGCCAACTGAAATACGATGGTTTTAACCGAACCCGCAAGTCCTGCAAGGCCAGCCGATACAACAAAGGCCACCAATTTGTATTGATCAACGTTATACCCCAACGAGGTTGCTCGCGGTTCATTTTCTTTAATTGCCTTTAACACATGACCATAGGGTGAATGCACCATACGATGCACCAGCGCAAAACCAAAAATGAATACAGCTAAAATGAAGTAATACATGGCAAGGTTATTCTGCAGATCAATAAATCCGAACAGATTTCCCCTCGGTATACCATGTAAACCATCTTCACCTCCGGTAAAAGAGGACTGCACGAAGAAGAAAAAGACTAACTGAGCCAAAGCCAGTGTGATCATGGCAAAATAGATACCCTGACGACGAATAGCCAGCAATCCAAAGGCAAGACCCAGCAAAGTTGATGCTGACGTGGCTATCAAAATTGCCAGCTCAGGACTGAAACCCGAATAAGTACTGAGTAAATACCCGGTTGTATAGCCACCGGTGGCCAAAAATGCGGCATGGCCAAACGACAACAACCCAACATAACCCAGTAGCAGATTGAACGCGACGGCAAATAATGCGAAGCATAGTATTTTCATCAGGAAAACAGTAGATAACCAGGGGCGCTATCAGCGCCAATGCAACCAAACAGGCATAAACGATCAGATTACGACGTTCAGCACGCTGTTTAGCTGCAATATATTTATTACGCGAGTTGCTTGCAGATATTATAGTCGACATGATTATGCCTCCTTACCGAATAAGCCTGCCGGACGCACCAACAAGACTAAAACCATGACGAGAAATATAACAGTACTGGAGGCCTCGGGATAAAACACCTTGGTTAACCCTTCAATAATTCCCATAGCCAAACCGGTAATCACGGCCCCGATAATTGAGCCCATACCACCAATGACGACTACGGCAAAAACAATAATCAGAATATTACCGCCCATCACTGGGGTAACAGAATAAATAGGTGCTGCCAGTACACCGGCAAATGCGGCAAGCATAACCCCAAACCCATAAGTCAGACTGACGAGTAACGGTACATTAATACCAAATGCCTGCATCAACTGTGAATTTTCGGTACCTGCACGCAGGTAAGAGCCTAACTTGGTCTTTTCGATCATAAACCAGGTACCAAAACAAATAACCACGGCTGCTAATATGACCCAGGCCCGGTAGTAAGGCAGGAACATAAACCCAAGGTTAACCCCTCCCTTGAATACATCGGGTATGGCATAGCGTAAGCCGGATACACCATACACATTAGTTAAGACACCCTGGATAACCAATGCCAAACCAAAGGTTAAAAGAAGACTGTATATATGATCTTCATTGGCAATTTTTCGAAGCAGGAAATATTCAATAAAGATACCAAAAACACCGACCAATAGCGGTGCAAGAATCAAGCTACCCAATAATTTATACCGAGACTATTAAACAAAACCACTGTGCACAATGCACCCAGCATATAAAATGCACCGTGTGCAAAGTTAATAATCTTCAGCAGACCAAAGATTACTGCCAGCCCTAAACTTAACAAGGCATAAAAGGCACCATTGATAAGCCCAAGCAATAACTGACCAGAGAGTACAGCTATCGGCACTCCGAATATCATGCTCATAATGAAAATCCTACGTAAATAAATCTCACCAGCCTGATGTCAGACGAGGATCACGCTCCCGGCGGGAGCGTGATGTATACAACTTAGTTATTTACTAATTTGCACTGACTTTCAGAAAGTGGACGATAGGCCTCTGCGGCAGGAATAGTGCGCACAATATTATAAAGGTCCCACTCACCGGTTGACTCAGCGGGTGTTTTCACCTGTGCCAAATACATATCATGGACCATACGACCGTCTTCACGAATCATGCCACCCTTGGCAAACATATCGTTAATCGGTGTATCCATCATCTGCTTACGTACAGTTTGAGTGTCATCGGTACCGCTTTCTTTAACCGCATTCAGATAGTGCATGGTGCTGGAATAAATACCCGCATGAACCATCGTTGGACGAACGCCAGTTTGCTCCATAAAACGATCCGACCAGGCACGCGCATCCTCATCCATATTCCAGTACCAACCAGTGGTTAGCTGGATACCTTGCGCGGCATCGACACCCAGTGCATGCACATCTGTCAGGAACAACAACAATGCAGCCAGAGTCTGCCCAGACTGAGTCAGACCAAACTCACCTGCCGTAGTAATGGCATTGGTGGTATCAGAGCCAGCATTGGCCAATGCAACCACTTTGGCACCTGAACTTTGCGCCTGCAAAATGAAGGATGAAAAATCACCGGTTGGGAAAGGATGACGCACTTTCTGCATCACCGTACCGCCATTTTCAGTCACTACTTTTTCAACATCACCCTCAAGCGCATGGCCAAAGGCATAGTCAGCTGTCAAAATAAACCAGCTATCACCACCTTCCTGAACAACCGCCTGGGCGGTACCATTCGCCAGCGGATAAGTATCGTAAACATAGTGAATATGATTGGGCGTACAATGCTCATTGGTAATACTTGATGCCGCCGAACCCGATACAATACCCAGCTTATCGCTTTGCTCGAGAATTCGGGTTGCTGCAATGGTGACAGACGAAGCCACTAGGCCGGCCACCATATCCACACCGTCAGATTCCACCCACTGGCGCACTGTGCTTGATGCTACATCAGGGCTGTTGCGATCATCTGCGCTGACAACCTTGATAGCCGCCCCATTCACCTGCCCGCCAAAATCCTCAACAGCCATTTCCAAAGCCGTAAGACCGTTAGGTCCAGCCAGATCACGATAGGTACCCGACATATCAGCAAGGTAACCTATACGTATCTCATTATCCGAAACAGCGGCTTGGGCAGAGCCTGCCAGCATGGCCGAAGCAATTGCAGTTGTCAGGATTTTTTTCATTAGTTTCATAGTGTGTCTCCATTGCCTTATTGGCTTTTTATTTTTGTTTGAGCGTTAAAACGCGTGTTGCAATACATCCATCAGAGCCGAAAATCACTCCAACAAATTTGCCATCCTGGTCATACACCAAGATAGGTATTCAGTAACTCCTGTTTTGCGTTCAGTTCGGAGGCCTGGATCTCTTCAACAATCTGACCATGCTCCATCAGATAATGACGATCGGCCAGTGGGGCAGCAAAACGGAAATTCTGTTCGACCAGGATGATCGTAAGCCCCTTATCCTTCAGCTTGATCAGTACTTCAGCCAGCTTTTGTACAATAACAGGGGCCAGACCTTCGGTAATTTCATCCAGCAACAACAGGTTTGCACCGGTTCGGAGAATGCGCGCCATTGCCAGCATCTGTTGCTCACCACCAGATAAGCGCGTCCCTTGACTGAAACGTCGCTCGTAGAGGTTCGGGAACATGTCATAAATCTCTTCCAGGCTCATGCCATCACTGCGAACCGTGGGGGGTAACAACAGATTTTCTTCAACATTCAGACTGGCAAAAATTCCGCGCTCTTCCGGGCAATAACCCACGCCTAAACGGGCGATATGATGTGCTGGGTACCTATTGTTTCACGCCCATTAATCATAATTGAGCCAGTACGGCGTCCCACCATATTCATGATGGACTTAAGCGTAGTGCTTCGCCCTGCACCATTGCGTCCCAACAAGGTTACCAGCTCACCACGCCGAACCAGCAGATCTATGCCATGCAAGATATGTGATTCACCATAAAAAGCATGCAGATCCGTTACCTTGAGTTGTTCATAATTGGGCTTAATAGAATCAGACATTAATGAGCCCCCTCTACAGCAGTTGATTCACTGCCCATATAGGCTTCTTTGACATCCGGATTTTCAGAAACAGATTGGTAATCACCCTCTGTGAGAACGGCACCCCGGGTTAATACGGTAATCTGATCACATAACTTACTCACTACACTAAGATTATGCTCAACCATTAATACTGTACGTCCTTCAGCAGCCTTGCGAATCAGCTCGACGACACGATCAACATCTTCGTGCCCCATACCCTGAGTCGGCTCATCCAACAACACCAGCTCAGGTTCCATCGCCAGGGTAGTCGCCAACTCCAGTGCACGTTTACGGCCATAGGAAAGCTCAACAGTGATCGTATCAGCGAAGGCTTCCAGACCGACCGACTCCAGCAAAGCATAGGCCCTGTCATTTAACTTATTGAGTGTTTTTTCACTCTTCCAGAAATGAAAGCTGCTGCCCTCAAAGCGCTGCAAAGCCACTCTGACATTTTCCAATGCTGTCATATGCGGAAACACAGCTGAAATCTGAAAAGAACGAATAATCCCCATCCGCGCAATGGCGGCAGATTTCATCGAGGTAATGTCCTGGTCATTAAATAGAATATGGCCACGCGTTGGAATCAGAAACTTGGTCAACAGATTAAAAACCGTGGTTTTTCCAGCGCCATTCGGGCCGATCAGGGCGTGAATATGCCCACGCCGGACTTTCAGATTGACATCATCTACGGCTGTAAACCCTTTGAATTCTTTGACAAGATTTCGGGTTTCTAAAACGAATTCAGAACTCATAAAATTGTGCAGCCTCTTTTTTATTGTTGTAGAGTCGCAGCACGCTTACATTTACGTAAGCGTAAACCTAACTTAGCAATTCTCACTACGGGTTTACAAGTAATACTTTAGTATTAATTAACAAACCCTTTCAACCTAAAAGGAATTAGCGCTTAATTTACAGCCACTTGTGAAAGCTCAGCTACCGCTGATTGACGTAAAATAAAGCGTTGAATTTTACCACTGGGTGTTTTGGGCAACTCATCAACAAACTCTATCTCTCGCGGGAAGGCGTGCGTTGATAAACGCTTACGCACCAGGGCTTGCAACTCATCCTTTAGCGAGTCAAGTGGATCATAGCCTGACTTGATAACCACAAAGGCTTTTATGATTGAGCCACGCTCATCATCTGGCTTGCCCACAACCCCCGACTCAGCCACAGCTGGATGCTCAAGCAAGGTGCTTTCAATATCAGCAGGCCCTACCCGATAGCCAGCTGTGGTAATAATGTCATCATCACGACCAGTAAAAGAGTAAGCCCCATCACCATGACAAAAAACCATATCACCTGTGAGGTAGTACTGCCCTTCAAAAGGATGCTTTTCAGCCCAGGTATAGCCATCAAAGAAAAACAGTGGTGATTGCTGCAAATCGACCGCCAACTGACCCGTCTCACCCTCCTGAACCTCATTAAAGGCATCATCCAATGCCACCACTCGGTGACCAGGCATGGAATAACCCATTGAACCAATACGCTCCGGATGCTCAAGAGTATGGAAGTTACAACAGGTCATGCCCGTTTCCGTCTGACCATAGTGATCCATCACCGGACAACCCAGGCGCCGCGACACCCAGTTAATCACCTCAGGATTCAGCGGCTCACCCGCACTGCTGGCAACCCGCAAACCCAAGGACTCCCCCTCTGGCAGCACATGATCATGCGCCATCAACAAACGATAGGCCGTAGGAGCGGCTGCCAGATTGGTAATACCAAACTGACGGATCATCTGATAGGTGGTTTCAGGCGTAAAGCCCTGTTGGTTAAAGTGTGTCGCATGTCCCAGCAGCAAAGGCCCAATAACAGCGTAATATAGACCATAAGCCCACCCGGGATCTGCCACATTCCAGTACTTATCCTCAGGCTGCAAATCGATGGCATACTTCATATACACATAAAAAGACAGCAAGGCTCTGGCTGGTACAGCTACACCTTTGGACTTACCCACTGTGCCGGAGGTAAACATCTGCAAAAAGGGCTCATCACCGGTAATCATCACCGCATCAAACTGTTCGGACTGCTGCGCCAACACCTGGTCAAAATCCGCCACATCTTGCTCACCTGAGGGCTGAGTACAAAGCACAGCCGGGCAAGCATTCACCTCCAACAATTTAGGGAAGTTAGCCGCATCAGTTACGACCAGGCGCGTATTCGCTTGCTGCAGGCGATATTCAATCGCCCCCGGACCAAAAGCGGTAAACAAGGGCTGATACACGGCACCAGCCTTGAGCGACCCCAGTATAACTACCAGCAGCTCAGGACTACGAGGTAACAAACCAGCGACGCGATCACCCTTCCCTATCCCCAAAGATTTAAGATAATTTGCAAAGCGTGAGGCCTGCTGACTCAACTGCAGAAAAGTCATGCTTGAGGCACGCCCCTCCAGATCCTGGTGATACAGTGCAACTCTGTCCGGCTGAGTCGCCCAACGATCACACACTTCAACACAAACATTTAAACCTGATTGCAAATCCCCCTGCAACACAGCGTCCTGCAGAGACTCGGGGCTGAAGCTGGCATAAAAAGATGAATATTCCATTCGACTCATGTTGTTTTGCCTCTATTGTTATATTTTTTCTTGGACAATTGATAACATAGGTTTACCTTTACGTAAAGTATAATTGTAAAAATAATGAACAACCAGGTTACTCTTGCGCACAACCGACTAGCCACCACCGACTGTTAAGGTTAATACTGAAATATATGCACAAAAAATAGTAAAGATGAAAAAATGCACTTTACGTTAACGTTAACTTTGAGTAGTCTTTAGCTACACCAGAGAGGAACACTGTCATGAGCCTAGAGAAAAGAACCTATTCCATCAGTGAGCTTGCCAGCGAGTTTGATGTAACCACACGCAGCATTCGCTTTTACGAAGACCAGGGTCTTCTTAAACCGGAACGCAAAGGCCAGACACGTATTTACAGTTCTAAAGACAGAGTCAGACTCAAGCTTATCCTGCGCGGAAAACGCCTGGGCTTTTCACTGGCCGAGTCTCGTGAACTCTTCGACCTTTGGGATGAAACTGAAAGCGGCAGTGAAAGACAGCTGTTAAAAATGCTGGAAACGCTTGCACAAAAGCAAGCACAACTGGAACAGCAAGTAAAAGATATCCAAATGGCTAAAATTGAACTGGACAGTGCTCATACTCGCTGCCAGGCGGCACTGCAGGAGTTGCGCCAGAACAAGAGCGCTGATGCACAAGACAGCCCAAAACCTGGTCAAGACACCAATCCCAACGCATCGCTTCACTAATAATAACAAACAGGTAATGACTATGATCTCTCAATATTCTGAATTAAATTTTGGCCTTGGCGAAACCATCGACATGCTGCGCCAACAGATCAATAACTTTGCAGCCGCTGAAATTGCCCCTCGGGCTGCTGATATCGATCAGGCCAATCTGTTTCCTGAGGATTTATGGAAAAAATTTGGCGACATGGGCCTGCTCGGTATCACCGTCGGTGAAGAGTATGGTGGATCAGGTATGGGCTATCTGGCTCATGTGATTGCCATGGAGGAGATCAGCCGTGCATCAGCATCAGTCGCCCTCTCCTACGGTGCGCACTCCAATCTCTGTGTCAATCAGATTAATCGTAACGGTACCCAGGAACAAAAAGAGAAGTATCTACCCAAGCTGGTGTCCGGTGAGCATATCGGCGCATTGGCGATGTCTGAACCTAATGCAGGCTCCGATGTGGTATCGATGAAACTCACTGCGCGTGATGCGGGCGATCACTACATTCTTAACGGTACCAAGATGTGGATAACCAACGGTCCGGATGCCCACGTGTTTGTAATCTATGCCAAAACCGACTTACAGGCCGGAGCAAAAGGTATTTCAGCCTTTATTGTAGAAAAAGACAGCGAAGGTTTCACTCAGGCACAAAAACTCGACAAGCTGGGCATGCGTGGCTCCAACACCTGCGAACTGGTGTTCCAGGACTGCAAAGTGCCTAAAGAAAACCTGCTGGGTCAACTCAATGGCGGCGTCAAAGTACTGATGTCAGGCCTGGATTATGAACGTTTAGTGCTGGCAGGCGGCCCTCTGGGTATTATGCAAGCCGCCATGGATGTTGTGGTGCCCTATGTCAGAGACCGCAAGCAGTTTGGTAAAGCCATCGGTGAATTTGAATTGGTTCAGGGCAAACTGGCCGACATGTATACCCGCATGAATGCGGCAAAATCCTATGTCTACATGGTTGCCTTGTCTGCAGATCGTGGCGAAACCACACGTAAAGATGCCGCTGGCGTCATTCTCTATTCCGCTGAAATGGCGACACAACTAGCCCTGGATGCCATACAACTGCTTGGTGGTAACGGCTATATCAACGAATACCCTACCGGACGCCTGCTGCGTGATGCCAAACTCTATGAGATAGGTGCAGGTACCTCGGAAATTCGCCGCATGTTGATAGGTCGCGAATTGTTCCTCAACAACTAATGGCTTTTTCACTGGGAGCAAAACCATGCCGATTCTGCACACAAAAATAAATGCCCGGACTGATGAGTTCAGGGCCAAAGCAGATGCCATGTCAGCTGCTGTCGACGACCTAAAGGCTAAAATCGCCACCATTCAGCAAGGTGGCGGTGCTGACTATCAGACCAGGCACCTTGCCCGAGGTAAACTCCTGCCCCGCGAACGTATCAACCGTTTAATTGATGATGGCTCGCCTTTCCTGGAGTTGTCACAGCTAGCCGCTTATAAGGTTTATGATGAAGACGTGCCTGCGGCAGGCTTGATTGCCGGCGTTGGGCGTGTTTCAGGTATTGAATGCATGATCATTGCCAATGATGCGACTGTTAAGGGGGCACTTACTACCCGCTGACGGTAAAAAAACATCTACGTGCACAGGAGATTGCCGAACAAAACTACCTACCTTGTATTTACCTGGTCGATTCCGGTGGGGCCAACCTGCCACGTCAGGATGAAGTTTTCCCGGATCGGGATCATTTCGGGCGGATTTTTTATAATCAGGCACGCATGTCAGCCAAAGGCATCCCGCAGGTAGCGGTCGTTATGGGACTCTGTACGGCAGGTGGTGCCTATGTTCCAGCCATGGCGGATGAATCCATCATCGTACGTGATCAGGGTACGATTTTTCTTGCCGGGCCACCGCTGGTCAAAGCCGCAACCGGTGAAGTAGTTAGTGCCGAAGATCTGGGCGGTGCGGACGTGCACTGCAGAATTTCAGGTGTTGCCGATCACTATGCTGAAAATGACCAGCATGCCCTGCAAATTGCACGGCGCTGCATTGCCAACCTGAACCGCAAAAAGCAACTCGATATAGCCATTTGCCAGCCGAAACCGCCGCTGTATGACGCCGACGAACTCTACGGCATTGTCGGTACCGATCTGCGTAAGTCTTTTGATGTGCGTGAAGTCATTGCACGCCTCGTCGACGGTTCTGAATTTGATGAGTTCAAACAGCTATACGGAGCCACACTGGTTACTGGGTTTGCCCATATCCACGGCTACCCGGTGGGCATTATTGCCAATAACGGCATTCTGTTTACCGAATCTGCGCAGAAAGGTGCTCACTTTATTGAGTTATGCTGCCAGCGCAATATTCCCCTGCTGTTTTTACAAAATATCACCGGCTTCATGGTGGGCCGCAAATATGAAGCAGAGGGCATTGCCAAGCATGGCGCGAAAATGGTGATGGCGGTTGCCTGTGCCAATGTACCCAAAATCACAGTATTGATTGGTGGTAGCTTTGGCGCAGGTAACTACGGTATGTGTGGGCGCGCCTACAATCCCGATTTTCTGTGGATGTGGCCCAATGCACGTATCTCCGTAATGGGTGGCGAACAAGCCGCTGGCGTAATGGCTACGGTGCGTCGCGAAAGCCTGGAGCGCAATGGCAAGTCCTGGTCCAGCGATGATGAAGCCCAGTTCAAACAACCCATTATTGATACCTATGAGCACCAGGGGCACCCCTACTTTGCCAGCGGTCGTCTCTGGATGATGGCGTCATAGATCCGGCACAGACACGCGAAGTTATCGCACTCAGCCTGTCGGCCACCCTGAACCGTCCTAAAGAAGAAACACGCTTTGGCGTGTTCCGGATGTAACGGAGGCTGATGATGTCCATAACACATTCCACAACTGTATCCGTAACGACAGAAAGCATCAGCCTGCATTATTTGGATGAAGGGGTTGCCGAACTGGTGCTGAATCGCCCGGAAAAGCATAACGCTTTTGATGATGGCATGATTGCCGCCTTGATCGAAAAGCTCGATGAAGCCGAGCAAAACTCCAGCCTGCATATACTACTCCTGAGATCTGAGGGTAAGCATTTTTCAGCAGGTGCTGACCTGGGCTGGATGAAGCGTATGGCTAACAATAGTCATGCCGAAAACCTGACAGATGCAAGTGAGCTGGCACGACTGATGGACAAGCTTAACCACTTCAGCAAACCGGTCATCGGCCTGATTCAGGGTGCGGCCTATGGCGGTGCAGTGGGCCTCACGGCCTGCTGTGACATGGTCATTGCTAGCCGTGATGCACGCTTTTGCCTGAGTGAAGTCAAAATAGGCCTTATGCCGGCGGTTATCAGTCCCTATGTGATCCGTGCAATCGGGGAGCGCCAGGCAAGACGTTATTTTATCAGTGCCGAAGTCTTTGATGCCGAAACCGCACAGCAATTAGGTCTGGTGCATCAGTTGGTAGACAGCGCCACAGATCTGGCTGAAGCAGCCAATAGCTTTATAGCGCAACTGAATCAGAACAGCCCTCAGGCTATGCAAGCGGCCAAATCACTGATTTTTGCCGTCAGTCATCGGCCCATTTCCAAACAGGTCATTGATGAGACGACACAGCGCATCGCTGATATACGCGTCAGTGATGAAGGGCAGGAAGGACTCAGTGCATTCCTGAACAAACGCCGTCCAAACTGGCCATCCAAACTTGCTGTCAAAACTGGAACCGGAGAATAATAACAATGTTCAGTAAAATCCTCATAGCCAATCGTGGCGAGATCGCTTGCCGGGTTATCCAGACAGCCCATCGCCTGGGTATTCGTTGCGTTGCTGTTTACTCTGAAGCTGACTGCGATGCGCGCCATGTCGCGCTGGCAGATGAAGCCTTTCTGCTTGGACCGGCTCCCAGTAATGAAAGCTATTTACGTGCTGACAAAATCATCCAGATAGCCTTACAAAGTGGTGCACAGGCGATCCATCCTGGTTATGGCTTTTTGTCAGAAAATACCGACTTTGCCGAAGCCTGCAGCCAAAATGGGCTGGTATTTATCGGCCCACCCGCCTCAGCCATTGCTGCTATGGGTTCAAAATCCGCTGCCAAATCAATCATGGAAAAAGCCGGGGTGCCTTTGGTTCCCGGCTATCATGGTGCCGCTCAGGATGTGGAAACCCTGCGTGCTGAAGCGCTCAAGTGCGGCTTCCCACTACTACTTAAAGCGGTTGCCGGTGGTGGTGGCAAGGGTATGCGTGTGGTTAACCAGATCGAAGAGTTTGATGAAGCGCTTTCTGCTGCACGTCGTGAAGCCAAGAATGCATTTGGTAACCCCGATATGCTGCTGGAACGTTATTTAACCCAGCCACGCCATGTAGAGATTCAGGTATTTTGTGACTCTCAGGGACAAGGGGTTTATCTGGCAGAGCGTGATTGTTCGGTGCAACGACGCCATCAAAAAGTACTCGAAGAAGCACCAGCCCCGGACTTTCCTGTGAGACCCGCAAAGCCATGGGTGAAGCGGCAGTGAAAGCCGCTCAGGCGATTAATTATGTCGGTGCCGGTACTGTGGAGTTTCTCTATGATGTCGATGGTTCATTTTTCTTTATGGAGATGAATACGCGGTTACAGGTAGAACACCCAGTCACTGAAATGGTTACCGGACAGGATCTGGTGGAATGGCAGCTACGCGTTGCCGAAGGCGCTCCCCTGCCCTTAAAGCAACATGAAATACGTATTCGAGGGCATGCACTGGAAGCGCGTATTTATGCTGAAGACCCTGATAACGACTTTTTGCCTGCCACTGGACGACTGGATTATTTGCGTACTCCGGATGAAAGTGCCCATGTTCGCGTAGATACCGGTGTTGTCGAAGGTGATGAAGTCAGTATCCATTACGATCCCATGATCGCCAAGTTAATTGTCTGGGATGAAAACCGTGATCAAGCGATTAATCGCCTGGTACAAGCACTGGAGCAATACCGGATAAACGGTGTTAAAACCAATATCCGCTTCCTGCATGCACTGGCTGATTCACAACCCTTCCGTGAAGCTGATCTGGATACCGGCTTTATCGACAAGCATCGTGCCTTGTTGTTTCCATCACCTAAGCTGGATCTTCACAGAGCACTGGTTCTTGCGGCAGGCTACTTGCTGGAGCAAACCCGCAGCAACAACCCAAATAATGAGGATCGCTGGTCTCCTTTTGCGCATCAAAATAGCTGGCGGCTAAACTCCGAATACGCCAAGCCCTTGGCACTCAAGGTCGGTGATCAGATCTATGAGCTTAAAGTACTGGAAAAAGATCAACACTATGAAGTGCGTGTCGCAGACAGCCTGTACACCCTGCATGCGGAGCTTAGTGGCGATCAGTTAAGGGCGGTTATTAATGGTCACCGCATCAGTGTGCATGCCACGCTAAATGACAAAGAACTGGTTATTTTTCATGAAGGCGAGTCATTCCATTGCGAAGCCCATGAAGAAACCTATGGTCTTGAAGACATAAGTGCCGCAGGCAGCTTAACCGCTCCAATGAACGGCTCTGTCGTTGCCGTTATGGTACAACCCGGTGATGTTGTCAAAGCCGGACAGACGCTGGTAATTATGGAGGCCATGAAAATGGAGCATGCGATTAAAGCGCCGCTGCCCGGTGTTGTTGATGAAATTTACTTCAACGAAGGCGAGATGGTATCTGAAGGCGCAGAGTTACTGTCAGTCACCAGCGATGCAACCGAAGAGGTCACACCATGAGCCTCCCCTCCCAGGTACGCATCTTTGAGATGAGTCCACGGGACGGGCTGCAAAATGAGCCGGGTGAACTCATCACAACGGCGGTTAAAATTGAGCTGATCAACCGCCTCAGCGCCTGTGGCCTGAGTCATATTGAGGCCGCCAGCTTTGTCTCACCCAAATGGGTGCCGCAGATGGGTGATGCCAGCGAGGTGATGGCCGGTATCAGCCGTAAAGCTGGCGTCACCTATGCCGCATTAACTCCCAATCTTAAAGGGTAGAGTCAGCAATTGCCGCTGAAGTTGATGAAATAGCCGTTTTCAGTGCTGCTTCTGAGGCCTTTACGCAAAAAAACATCAACTGCTCTATCGCTGAAAGCCTGGCACGTTTTGAACCAGTACTGGAAGCCGCACGCAATAAAGGCATCAAGGTACGCGGTTATGTGTCCACGGTGATGGGCTGCCCCTATCAGGGGGACGTCGATCCCAAACAGGTTGCCCAGGTCGCTAACGCGCTCTATGGCATGGGCTGCTACGAATTCGTTGGGTGACACTATCGGCGTGGGTACGCCCTTAAAAGCCAAACGCATGCTCGAAGCCGTTAGTCGGGATATACCGATGAACAACCTGGCCGCACATTTTCATGATACCTATGGCCAGGCCATCGGCAATCTCTATGCCGTTCTGGAAGAAGGTATTGCCGTTATTGACGCCTCCGTCGCCGGGCTGGGTGGTTGTCCTTATGCCCGCGGCGCATCCGGTAATGTTGCCACCGAAGATGTACTGTATTTACTCCAGGGGCTGGGCATAGAAACCGGCATTAACCTGCAGGATCTGATTAATACCGGTGACTGGATTACCCATCAACTCAAAAGAGCTAATGGCTCCAAAGTTGCCCTAGCTCTGGGAGCACAGCATGAACAAGAATAAAATTACCGCTCTGGATCTGCCCATCCCCACCCAGGCACAACTGCCTGAACAGGTGCAGACATATTTTGACAAGTGTCGTGAAAAGCTGGGATGATCCCTAATGTTTTAACGGCTTACAGTCAAAATCTTGAACAGTTTGATGTATTCACGCGCTTTTATAATGAACTCATGTTCGGTGAAAGTGAACTCACGCCACTTGAGCGTGAAATGATTGCTGTAGTGGTCTCGTCTGACAACAAGTGCTTTTACTGCCTCACGGCACATGGTGCTGCCGTACGTAATTACAGTGGTGATCCTCAGCTAGGCGAGCATCTGGTGATGAATTATCGTAGCGCCGATCTGTCCGCACGTCACCGGGCCATGCTCGACTATGCCTCCCGACTGACACGCCAGCCTGCCGAAGTGACCCCTGCTGATGCACAGCCCCTTCGCGACGTGGGTTTTAGCGATCGGGGAGTTTGGGATATCTGTAACCTGGTTGGCTTTTACAACATGACTAACCGTATTGCTCTTGCCGTTGATATGGCACCCAACCAGGAGTATCACGCCCAGTTTCGTTGAATGCTTATCCTTACATGATTCAGCCTCTTTGCATAAAAAAAATAATGGAGCCTGCACTATGCCAACACTTCCGAGCTATACCAGCGGTACCAGCGAAAAGCCCCTTCTGGGTATGACCATTGGGGATATGTTTGATGCCACAGTCAATCGCTACCCTGATAACGATGCCTTAATCGTCCTGCATCAGAATATTCGCTGGACCTATAAAGAATTACACCAACAGGTCAATCTGTGCGCCCGCGCATTCCTGGCCGCTGGAGTTCGCCGTGGTGACCGGGTGGCGATCTGGTCACCGAATCGCTACGAATGGACGCTGACGCAGTTTGCCACGGCAAAAATCGGCGCCATTCTGGTAAATATCAACCCCGCTTACCGCACTCACGAACTTGAATATGCATTAAATCAATCCGAAGCACGTTATCTGGTAACTGCTGACAGTTTCAAAGCCTCCGACTATCGCGGTATGTTGTATGAGCTGGCGCCGGAATTAAAAATGTGTGCCGAAGGACAGCTGAATTCACAGAAGCTTTCAATGCTCAAAGGCGTGATTAATCTGGATGATCACAAACACCCAGGCATGTGGCGCTGGCAGGACTTTATGGCATTAGCCGAGAGTATGCCGCAGGAAATTGTGGATGAAGCTCAGGCTGAATTACAATTTGATGATGCCATTAATATTCAATATACCTCCGGCACGACGGGTTTTCCCAAAGGCGCCACACTCTCACACCACAACATTCTCAATAATGGCTATTTTGTAGCCGAAAGCATGGGCTTCACTGAGAAAGACAGACTGGTGATACCGGTACCGCTCTATCATTGCTTTGGTATGGTGATGGGCAATCTGGGCTGCGTGACACACGGCTCTACCATGATTTACCCGGATGAAGGCTTTGAGCCTGGATCAGTGCTGAAAGCGGTGCATCAGGAACGTGCAACCGCCTTGTATGGTGTGCCAACCATGTTTATTGCCGAACTCGGCCATCCGGAGTTTGAAAGCATGGATTTATCCAGCCTGCGTACCGGTATCATGGCCGGCTCACTCTGTCCGACTGAAGTAATGAAGCAAGTCATCAACAAGATGAACATGAAAGAGGTTCAGATAGCCTACGGCATGACTGAAACCAGTCCGGTCTCCACGCAAACCGGTGCCACTGATTCACTGGAGAAACGCGTTACCACTGTGGGTCGCACTCAACCGCACCTTGAAAGTAAAATCATAGACCCGGGCAATGGATGCATTCTACCCCGAGGTGAAGTGGGTGAGCTATGCACCCGCGGCTACAGCGTGATGCTGAAGTACTGGAATAACGACACAGGTACCACCGAAGCCATAGATGAAGCTGGCTGGATGCATACCGGGGACTTAGCCAGCATGGACGATGAAGCTATATACAAATTGTTGGCCGCATCAAAGATATGGTGATTCGTGGCGGTGAGAACATCTACCCTAAAGAAGTGGAAGAATTTCTCTACACCCACCCATCCATTGCCGAAGTACAGGTAACAGGCATTCCTGACAAGAAATTTGGTGAAGAGTTGATCGCCTGGATCAAGCTGCAACCGGGTGTCGAAGAGATCAGTGATGAAACCCTGCGTGAGTTCTGCAAAGGCAAAATCACCCATTTCAAAATTCCGCGCTACTTCAAGTTTGTCGACAGTTTCCCCATGACGGTCACCGGCAAAATCCAGAAGTTCAAAATGCGGGAAATCTCGGTGAAAGAGCTGGGTCTTGAAGATGTATAAACCTCTCGGGCTGTAACTCGGTGCCTGAGACTGCCAAGGCACCATCG
>NZ_JRLB01000071.1 GCF_000764495.1 Nitrincola sp. A-D6 | reverse complement strand
GACATTCAGCACAACGGCAATGCGCAGCAGCTCAGCCTCATCCAGCACCCGCTGACACAAAGCAAAGCCCAGCAGTTGGAAGAATCGTCATCACACAGCAGGTAACTACAGGCATGCGGCAAATATAACTGCCAGAGCGACTCAGACCAGGCATCAGCAAAACAACGTTGTTCCAGTGCTCGCGCCTGCTCCAGCCAGGCTGGTGTGAGCAAATGAACCTTCATAACAACGGTTGCAGATCGCGCCAGCAGTCGGCTTTGAACTCAGGCAGCTTGAGCATATGCATCAGACTGTAACTGGTCACGGCTGACACGCCCGCTCTGAGGGTAAAGGTTAAACCGCGCATATCCTCTAATGAATGATCCTGCTCAAGCAACCACTGCGCCGCTGGCTCACCGAGCAACAGCACCCGGCGTGCCGGGTGTTTTTTCAGCATCACATCCAGCTGCCTGCGCACCGCCCGCTGCGCTTCATCGCCACCCTGATTGAGAGAGGAAGAGGCAAACATCGGCCAGTGATGTAAACGCATGGCATCTAACTGCACCTCAGCCCCCATCGCACGGCACAACGCCGCCAGCAAGCGCTGATATTCAGGGCCAACAGCCTCTCGGGCATGGGGTGGCAAGCTATCCACCACCAACAGGTCACCCGCAGGTGTGAAAGACAGGGAGAACTGCGGTTTTTTCATCCGCTCAGACAGAGGCGCCTCGCAACCTCAGGTGCCTCAACCGGCGGTGCTGATTCAACACTGGCCTTAGCGGCTGGAGTGGCACTTACCTTAACATCATCCATTTGCAGTGCAGCCAGGGCATGCTGGCGTGATGCCACAGTATCAGCTGAATGCTGAGGTGTTGCTACAGACGGGGCTGTAGACGACAGAATAGATGCCGCATCAGATGGCCCCACTCCAGGCATTGCAGTTTTAGTCGCTGCCGATTCACGTGGACTGGATAGATCCGGCTGAGGCCAGACAAAGCCATCCACCCACTCAGCCGACACCGGCGCATGGGCCAGGGGCTCACGCGGCAACCAACGACAGATTCCCATCGCATGCAGGTAGTCTTGCTGCAGGTTTACCGCTTGCAAATCACTTGGCTGCGGCATCATCAAACCTGCGGATGGGCTTTTTGCAGATTCGCATCGAGCATATTCAGTGCGTGGATATAGGCCTTGGCCGAGGCGGTAATAATATCTGTATCAGCCCCAATCCATTAACGATACGCCCGCCTTTCTCCAGACGCACAGTCACCTCGCCCTGAGAGTCGGTACCGCTGGTAATGGCATTAACCGAATAGAGTTGCAGATTAGCACCGATATTCACTATGCTCTCAATCGCCTTCAGTGCTGCATCTACCGGACCACTGCCCTCGGATTTTGCGCGGTGCTCTGTACCCTCTACCGACAGCACCACCTCAGCCACAGGAATTTCACCCGTTTGTGAGGTGACATTCAGGCTGCTGAGGCGAAACTTCTCATGACCAGCGCTGGCACGGGCATCGCTCACCAGCGCAATCAGGTCATCATCAAAGATGTCACTTTTCTTATCGGCCAGATCCTTGAAGCGCGCAAAGGCATCATTCAGTTCGGCATCGGAAATAAAGCTGGTGCCCAACTCTTCCATACGGGTACGGAAGGCATTACGCCCAGACAGTTTACCCAACACCATACGATTGGTATTCCAGCCAACACTTTCCGCCGTCATGATTTCGTAAGTTTCGCGGTGTTTGAGTACGCCATCCTGATGAATCCCGGACTCATGCGCAAAAGCATTGGCGCCAACGATCGCCTTGTTTGGCTGCACCGGAAAACCGGTGATGCTCGATACCAGGCGTGAGGCCGGCACAATTTGCGTGGTATCAATACGCGTTTCCAGCCCCATAATATCTTTACGAGTACGCAGCGCCATAACGATCTCTTCAAGCGATGCGTTACCGGCACGCTCACCCAGACCATTCACGGTACACTCAACCTGGCGTGCACCGGCAGCCACCGCAGCCAGTGAATTGGCCACAGCCAACCCCAAATCATTATGACAATGCACTGAGAAAATGGCTTTATCCGCATTCGGAATACGCGCCAGCAACTGACCGATGGTATGGCCAAATTCCTGCGGCACCGCATAACCCACGGTATCCGGAATATTAATCGTACGCGCTCCGGCCTCTATCACCGCTTCGATAATACGGCACATAAAATCCAGCTCAGAACGGCTGGCATCTTCGAGCGAAAATTCCACATCGGCAACCAGATTCCGAGCACGTTTGACTGCACGCACCGCATGCTCAACCACCTGATCCGGCTGCATCTGCAGCTTGTACTTCATGTGAATTGGCGAGGTCGCTATAAAGGTATGTATCCGACCAGAATTAGCATTCACCAGAGCCTCACCCGCGCGATCGATATCCGCATTCAGGGCACGCGACAAAGAACACACAGTACTGTCCTTGATCGTATCTGCAATGGCTTTCACCGCCTCGAAATCACCCTGACTAGCAATGGCAAAACCGGCTTCAATCACGTCAACACGCATTTTTTCCAACTGCCGAGCAATACGTAGCTTCTCATCACGGGTCATGGAGCGCCGGGGCTTTGTTCACCATCGCGCAGGGTGGTATCAAAAATAATTACGTTATTCTGGCTCATTCAAAGACTCCAACACTGTTCAGGACTCGCAATACAATAAGTGCGCATTAGCATATAGCTATTTTAAACCCTAATAGGCTTGAACGGCTAATCATTCGGGAAACTCATTAGCATTGATTGGCTATAACGACAGGGCTACACTCTTTAGACAGGCCAGAAAGATCAATCTCAACAGGCATTTGAATACGGCTATTTTATAAGGATAACCCCATGAGTCCCACTGATTTTGACCGTCTAATCGACCGCCGACATACTGCCAGCCAGAAGTGGGAACGCTATCGTGACACCAGCGTGCTGCCGATGTGGGTGGCGGATACTGACTTCATGGCACCACCCGCCGTGCTTAACGCCCTGCACCAGCGCATCGACCATGGCATTTTCGGCTACACCAATACACCCGCTGAACTGATCGAACAGGTGCAAGGGCGCCTGGAGCGCCTATATAACTGGCGCGTCTGTGCTGACGATCTGGAGTGGCTACCCGGACTGGTTACCGGCCTACACCTGGCCTGTCGCGCAACCGGTGAATCCGGCAGCGGGGTAATCTCGCCCTGCCCTATTTATCCACCCTTTATGACTTCGCCGCACCTATCTGACCGACAACTGATCAAAGTCCCGATGCGCCTTGAAGGCCAGCGCTACCTTCTGGATTTAGAAGCACTTGAAGCGTCGATTACGCCGGATACGCGCTTGCTATTGTTCTGCAACCCACACAATCCAGGCGGCACGGTCTACCGCCGTGAAGAATTGCTGCAACTGGCTGACATCGTATTGCGACACCAACTGATCATTTGCTCAGACGAAATTCACTGTGACCTGGTACTGGAGCCAGGGCTGCAGCATATTCCACTGGCCAGCCTGGGAGATGAGATTGCCCAACGCACCATCACGCTGATGGCACCGAGTAAAACCTTTAATATTGCCGGGCTGGGCTGTTCCTTCGCGGTGATTCAAAACCCCCAACTCCGACGCGACTTCCAGCGTGCCCGCAAGGGTATCGTTCCGGACGTTAACCTGCTGGGTTATACCGCTGCGCTGGCCGCATTTCGTGATGGCGATGCCTGGAATCAATCACAGCTAAACTATTTACGTGCTAACCGTGATTATCTGGTGGAGTCGATCAACGCCATCCCCGGCCTAACCCTGAAACCCATTGAAGCCACCTATCTGGCCTGGATAGATATTAGTGCCGCCCACCTGGAAAACCCCATGCGCTTTTTTGAACAGGCAGGCGTAGGCATGTCGCCAGGACGTGACTTTGGTGATGAGGACTTTATGCGCCTGAATTTTGGCTGTCCTCGAACACTCCTTGAAGAAGCGGTTAAGCGGATTCGACGTGGACTATTGAATCATCTGCCAGCCTGAATTGGCCGTTGCAGACAGTCCAGCAGCTATGCCCGCTCAAAGCTGAAGGGCAACACCTCGGCAATAGTCTGAGCATCCAGCTGACACATCAACAAGCGATCCACACCTAACGCCACACCACTGCAGTCCGGCAACCCTTGCTCCAGTGCCTGAATCAAGCGTGTTTCCAAAGGGCGCTCGGGCAAGGCCAAACGATGACGCTGCTGTTGATCAGCCTGTAAACGCACAGCCTGTTCCTGAGCATCGGCCAGTTCATGGTAGCCGTTTGCCAGCTCCAGTCCATCCACATAGAGTTCAAAACGCTCAGCCACACGCGAGCCATCCGCCAGGGTACAAACCTTTGCCAATGCCGCCTGAGTCGGTGGATAGCTGTGCACAAACACAGCGCCCTGTAACTGCGGTTCGATCAGATGCGACATGAGCAGGTTCAGCCAGGTATCACGGTCATCATCTTCAAACGCCGCCTCAATATGCTGACGGCAAAAATCACGCAGGCTGGCCACATCAGCCAGAAACGGGTCCAGCCTCAGCGTTTGCATAAACAGATCCCGATAAGCAATACGTCGCCAGGTTTTATGCGGCAGTACCGCCGCCACCAGAGTTTCAACTTCATCCATCAATTGCGACAGACCAAAGCCCGGCCGATACCACTCTAACAGTGTAAATTCGGGGTTATGACGCCGACCCGATTCACCGTTACGAAACACCTTACCCAACTGATAAATCGCACCACTGCCCGCTGCCAGCAAACGCTTCATCGCATATTCCGGCGAGGTTTGCAGATACACTGACTGTGAAGGACCACCCGGCACGGCTTGGTACTGCGCCACAATGGAATCAATGAAAGGGTCGCTGACAGCGCAATGTGACAAAATCTGTGTATCTACTTCCATCACATCGCGCTGGGCAAAGAAGGCCCGCAGTTGCGCCAGAAGTGCTGCGCGTTGACGCAGGTTTTCCAGCGGTGCCGAGGGCTGCCAGTCAGATACAGACATCAGGCACGGCTGACATATTCGCCGGAGCGGGTATCGATACGCAGCACTTCACCTATCTCAATAAACAGAGGTACACGCACAACCGCACCGGTACTCAGTGTAGCGGGTTTCGAGCCACCCTGTGCAGTGTCACCCTTCAGCCCCGGATCAGTTTCAATCACTTCCAGCTCCACAAAGTTAGGCGGACTTACAGCGATAGGGTTATTGTTCCACAAAGTGACGGTAATCTTATCCTGCTCTTTCAGCCATTTGGCCGAATCACCCACCGCATTCTTATCAGCCGCCACCTGCTCAAAGGTATTCGGTCCATAAAATGCCACATCTCACCGTCACCGTAGAGATACTCCATATCCGTATCCATGACATCGGCGCCTTCAATGGATTCATTGGACTTAAAGGTACGCTCCCACACCCGACCCGTGATCAGGTTGCGCAGTTTTACCCGGGTAAACGCCTGGCCCTTACCCGGCTTAACAAACTCGACATCCAGCATGTTACAAGGATCGCCATCCAGCATTACTTTAAGACCGTTTTTGAACTGATTCGCAGAATAGTTAGCCATTGGAGTTTCCTTGAAAGAAGCTGTATTGATTAAATTGACACGCATTCTACTTCAAACGAGAATGCAGGCCAATTTTGCCGTGCAAATAATCATCACCGGAGACACATGAATCAAATCCCCTTCACCCAGGTTCGCAGCTGGCAAGATGAACTGCGTGATGCCGTAACTGACCCGGCAGAGCTTCTATCTTGCCTTGAGCTACCTGCTGATCTGCTTGAGGGTGCCCGACAAGGTGATGCGTTATTTAGTTTAAAAGTCCCACACCCTTACCTGCAGCGTATCAAAAAAGGCAATCCGCTGGATCCGCTACTGTTACAGGTGTTGCCACAACTCCAGGAAACACAACACCAGCCCGGTTACACTCAGGACCCACTGGCTGAACAGCAGGCCAACCCTCTGCCTGGCTTAATCCACAAATACACTCATCGGGTATTATTGGTGCTCAGTGGAGCCTGCGCCATCAACTGCCGTTACTGCTTTCGGCGCCACTTTGCCTACCAGGAAAATCAGCTAGGTAAAGCACAGTGGCAACAGATACTCGCATATTTGCATCAACATCCGGAAGTCGATGAAGTAATCTTCTCCGGTGGTGACCCACTGGCCACACCGGATGTGCGACTGCAGCGCATGATTCATGACCTGGAAAAAATTCCGCACCTGGAACGCTTACGCATCCATACACGCCTGCCGGTGGTTATACCCTCACGCATCACGCCCGCGTTACTCAGCGCACTTTCAGAGACACGACTGCAAAGCCTTGTCGTACTGCATATCAATCACGCCAACGAAATAGATGCCGAGGTAAAACACGCTAGCCGCTTGATTACACAGCATAATATTCCCCTATTAAACCAAAGCGTGCTGTTAAAAGGAGTCAATGATAGTGTTGCTGTACAAAAAACACTCAGCAAAACCCTTTTCGCCGCTGGCATATTGCCTTATTATCTGTTCTTATTTGACCCTGTAGCGGGTGCAGCGCATTTCGACCTATCAGAAACTCAGGCTAAAGATCTGGCCGCGCATCTTCAGGCCGAACTGCCTGGCTATCTAATGCCCAGACTTGCTGTCGAAATTCCCGGCAAAGCATCAAAAACGTTGTTGATACCCAGTTACAACACAAGAAATCACCCGGAGTGACTCCATGAAAGCCGCCACTGCCTTTCGCAACCGCCCCATTCAGTCTTTAATGCTACGTACGTGCCTATTATTAACAGCCACCTTGTTTCTGACTGCCTGCGGAAGCTTCAGCTTTAAAAAAACACCCGAGCCAGAACCCGTTGCTGAAGTACCACCGCCTCCGCCACTTCCCAAACCTGCCCTGCTGATCAGCCAGATGATTCCTGAAGAACCTAAAGCCAGGGGCGATGTGGGCGCTTACATCGATTTTATCAACGGCACAGACCTGACCGTAGAATATGTAATGTTCAAAACGACCGCCTACGATCATAATGGTCGTATTGTTCCATCCAAGCGCTCTGGCGACCCAAACACCTGGCTGCGCGTTGCCGGCCCCTTCGCGCCAGGCCAGGCCAGCGGCAGTCGTTACTGGGAACAACTCTGGCAAAACCACAACCTTCACTGTTTCGAAATTGAAGGTGTGGAACTGATCTATATGGATGGTATGGTTGAGTTTTATGAGGCTGACCGTATTGCACTATTGCCGGGTAGTGATCGACAGAATAGTTGTGGCTAACCCCGACAGGCGCTGAAAATACCAAGAACACACAACAACAAGGATCTATCCATGCAAATAAATACCGCCCTATTCGGCACTCAGGAAATCAACGACGATGACCTGATTACCTTCCCTCAGGGCATCCCTGGTTTTGAAAGCAACACACAGTTCAAAGTGTTTCATGAAGAGGGCAAACCCACAGTTCACTGGCTGCAATCCGTTGATGATTCTAAACTGTGCTTCTCAGTGATGGAACCGCAACTGCTGAACCTGGGTTACGAGTTTAGCCTCACAGCTGAGCAGTCAGCACTGATTGGCCTGCAGGAAAATGACGAACTGGCGGTGGTACTGGTTCTGTCTAAAAGTGGATCTCAGGATACTGCCGACATTGAATCCGTGCCTTCAGATACCAGTATCCGTGCTAACCTGACCGGCCCTGTGGTGATCAATATACGCTCAAGAAAAGCCGTGCAGGTTTCATTGCCACGCGTTGAACGGGTTACTTTGATTCGTGCGGTGGATTGATCCTTACAGGCACAGCCTGGTAGTAATCCGGGCTGTGCCAAACCTACTCATCAGCACAAAAAGAAAGCGCTACAGAAACAACCAGCATTCAAGGAAAACTTTTACGCAAAATAGCGTATAAGGCATGATCGACCCAATGGTCGTAGAGCCATTCAGCCTCACGCATCACACCCTCAAGCTCAAAACCTAATCGCTCAGGTATTTTACGACTGGCAATATTGTGCTCAGCACAGTGCATCTCCAGGCGGTTAAGATTCAAATCGTCAAAGCAAAAATTTATCAGTGTTTTGCAGGCTTCGGTTACCCGGCCCTCACCCTGAAAGGCCTCTCCTATCCAATAGCCCAGTGCCGCTTTACGATTACGCCAGTCTAGATGATGAATGCTCATCATTCCTAATATCTGCTCATCACTGTACAACCCCACATGGAAGGCGTGTTGCTGCTCAAAGTGCTGAGTAATATTGCGGATGAAGCGACCGGTATCCTCAACCGAGCGGTGTTCGTCCAACCAAGGCAGCCACTGGCGCAAATAATCGCGATTGGTATCAATCAATGCGAAAAGTTCGGGAGCTTCCTGCGGTTGAATCTGACGGAATTGCATAATACATAACCTTCTATTGAAGTAACCAACCTATCCCATAGATACAAACAGTTGCGGGCTAAATCCTGAACTGCTCGTATAGACAGACGCAGACTAAAGTACTCGGCATTTAATCCACTCCGGGTACAGAATTCGGCTTGTTTCAGATGGCTCTGCTCAGACTCGTCAAGCAATAACAACCAATTGGCTCTGGTGCAGTGTTTTCTCATGTAATCCTCCCAGAATTGAAAGTTGGAAATTTACCGAGCCAGAGTCAGTTGGTATAGGGAGTGGTTGGATTGGCGCTTACGTTTTGACGGCATGCGATATCATCTCACGCACTCAAAGATCTAGTTCGAAATAGTCATTGAAACTAAAATCTGCTGGGATAGGCTTGTGATCCACATTTACAAATTGTTGACCTTGCTTTAACACTCTTTCATGAATATCGATAAGCTGAACATCAGATTCGCTGATTGTCAATTTGATATGAGGGTCGATTATAGAATGATCCCATCTGTTTATGGCATAAACCGTGTACGCAAGTAGTCCATAAACCTGATGGTTTCAGGAGAGTTATTACCATAACTTATAAATATGGCGATCCTGTCGCACTCTGGAGGTGGCAGGACTTTTGTTGCATCCAGATCATGATTTCTTGAAAGTGGTGTTTTATTGTCTTTTGTGGCATCTGTCATGCCCATGTGTGTTGTTTTCAAAGACCAAACGACAACATCACCAACTTCACTGTCCATGTAGATCGGTGTTCCTGATGTAAAATCGGGAAACAAGTGTGACCCACTTCTGATGCTCAACCCTTGCGAATGACTCTTGTGATCTTGCAAGTATATTCCAATTCGGATAACTGAATATTCTTCTTTTTTCCAGTCCGGCCCATCTTGGTTGTACCTATCTGCATTATCCTTATGGTAGTTTGTTATTGGTCCATTGAAATTACAGGTACTGTCTCCGAAATAGAAAATTTCATTACCGATGATTGCTTTTGCAATATTTGTTATTCTTTTATCGTAAACCAACATGCTTAAATGCTTGCTCGCCAACAGATCGCCCTGATCAAACCTTATGTTGTATGCCAACATCCTGAAGTGCTCGATTTCTTCGGCTGTGAATACATTTTTTATAAGGGCGTAACCATCTTTCATGAAGCTGCTTTTGTAGTCTTTCATCATGTCAATATGCTGCTGTACATTCATGCCTTTAACCCAATTCAATATCTGCTGTATGGTCAAGTTGTTATAAGTACAGCATGTTATATACCAGACAATGCAAGACCTACAAGCATTGTGACCCTAACCCTGCATCTGGTCCAGCCAGAGCTGGAAAAATCCGTCGCTGGCTGTGGCTGTTTTCGTCGGACATAGACTTCGCCAATAGCCGGAGTGCAGCCAGATGTGGGTGATCTCACGAATTATCATGCCGGATTTTCCAGTTATAAGTGGAGCTAAATTCTGGGGTTCGGCCAGTCTGAGATGATAAACATCGACATGTAGCTCAACAGATTCTGATCTACCATGTAAAATCATAACTTTATACTCTAAAACACTCCACATATCAGCCGATATCACATAGGATGATAATAAAATTAAACGCAACTCGCTGCTGAGGATATGCACACCTCCGGGCGGTAGCGTGTCTGAAACTCATTAACAAAAGACTTCTTATGCATGTTTGATAACAAATCTATCCTGATCACAGGTGGGACTGGGTCCTTTGGACACCAATTCGTTAAAACAATTTTACAAAGACATGCCCCGAGACGTCTCGTTATCTATTCGCGCGACGAATTGAAGCAGTATGAGATGCAGCAGGTATTCGATCAAAAATGCATGCGTTATTTTATTGGAGATGTCAGAGATCGTGAACGGTTGACTCAGGCAATGAGGGACATAGATTATGTCATCCATGCTGCCGCACTCAAGCAGGTACCTGCAGCGGAATATAATCCAACAGAATGCATCAAAACAAATATTTATGGTGCTGAAAACGTTATACAGTCAGCACTGGCTAACAATGTTGACAAAGTCATCGCACTGTCTACAGACAAGGCTGCCAACCCTGTCAATTTATACGGCGCCACCAAACTAGCATCTGACAAGCTTTTTGTGGCCGCTAATAATATGGCTGGCAAACTAAAAACCCAGTTTTCAGTCGTACGCTACGGTAACGTAGTTGGTTCTAGGGGATCCGTGGTCCCCTACTTCAAAAAACTATTGGAACAGCAAACTGATCACCTACCCATAACCGACCCACGCATGACTCGTTTTTGGATCACCCTGCAACAGGGCGTAGACTTTGTGCTCAAGAATTTTCAGCGTATGCATGGTGGTGAGATTTTCGTTCCTAAAATACCGTCTATACGAATTACTGATCTAGCTGAAGCACTCGCTCCCGGAACGCCACTAAAAACCATTGGTATCAGGCCGGGTGAGAAACTACATGAGATCATGTGCCCGAGTGATGATTCCCATTTGACCCTTGAGTTTGACGATCATTATGTTATTCGTCCTACGATCCGCTACAACTCCCGTAGCAATCATTTTTCGCCCAACGAACTTGATGAGAAAGGCACAGAGGTACCTCAAGGATTTGAATATAATTCAGGAGCCAACCCTTACTTTCTGTCTTTAGAGGAGATCCTTCATTACAACGAGTTATGTCAAAATGAATGATATGATTCCTTATGGACGGCAGGATATCACTGACGCAGATATCGAAGCAGTTGTGAAGGTTTTACAGTCTGACTTCATCACTCAAGGGCCCACAACCGCAGCGTTTGAACAGGCCATTGCAAACTACTGTCATGTCGAACATGCTGTCGCTGTAAATAGTGCGACATCTGCGTTACATTTGGCCTGCCTTGCCTTAGGCTTAAAGCAAGGCCAATGGCTCTGGACATCTCCTATTACATTCGTTGCCTCTGCGAATTGTGCTTTATATTGTGGTGCACAAATTGATTTTGTTGATATCAACACC
The DNA here is from genome assembly GCF_000764495.1 of Nitrincola sp. A-D6. Lineage (GTDB taxonomy): Bacteria > Pseudomonadota > Gammaproteobacteria > Pseudomonadales > Balneatricaceae > Nitrincola. The sequence goes on along the minus strand of NZ_JRLB01000071.1, from coordinate 10,032 downwards.
AATACGGGAAATCTGTGTCCTATTGCATTAGAAAGCAAGCTGATCCAGGCGGAGAGAGTAGGCAGACTACCCAAGATTGTGGTTCCGGTTCATCTCGGTGGCCAACCCTGTGAGATGGATAAAATCAAAGCACTATCAGAACGCTTTGGCTTTCATATCATAGAAGATGCATCCCACGCCATCGGCGCAAAATATCGTCAGAAGCCTGTGGGCAACTGTCGATATAGTGACATCACTGTTTTCAGCTTTCATCCAGTGAAGTTAATCACTACCGCAGAAGGAGGAGTCGCCACTACGCAAAATCCAGCCATAGCAGACAAAATGCTACGGCTACGCAGTCATGGAATTACCCGGGATGTAGAGCGAATGACGCATAAACCTGATGGTCCATGGTATTACCAGCAGCAGGATCTTGGTTTTAATTACCGGATGAGTGATTTGCATGCCGCCTTGGGCTTATCTCAACTTAAAAGGCTTGATGAGTATGTTTTTATTCGCTCTGAATTGGCAAGACTATATGATGAGATGCTGATCGGTCTGCCGCTAACATCACTGATGCAACATCAAGACACAAATAGTGCCTGGCACCTCTATATCATTCGCCTGTCTGCCAAAATAAACCAAGATGGGCATCGTCAAATATTTACAGCCATGCGCGATGAAAACATTGGTGTAAACCTGCACTACATTCCAGTTCACCTACAGCCCTACTACCAAAACCTGGGTTTTAAAGTAAACGACTTTCCTAAAGCCGAAGAATATTACAGCCAAGCACTCAGTCTACCACTGCACCCAGGACTTACGCCTAACATGCAAAACAAGGTTGTTAAAACCCTGGGCGCAGCAATCCAAAGGTACTCTAGCTAAAATAGTTTTTATGAATATAGCCGTGATTCCTGCCCGTGGTGGCAGTACGCGTATTCCGCGTAAGAACATCAAACATTTCTGTGGCAAACCTATGCTGGCCTGGTCTATCGAAGCCGCACAAAAAAGCCGTTGCTTCGATTTGATTGTGGTCAGCACTGATGATGAAGAGATTGCGGCCGTCGCAAGAGACTATGGCGCTACTGTCCCTTTTATGCGCCCAACTGCATTGGCTGATAACTACACAGGAACCACTGCCGTTATTCGTCATACTGTGCAATGGATGCTGGATTCTGATTATAAGTTGAAAAATATATGCTGTATTTATGCCACAGCACCTTTCATACAACCTACTGATCTACAAAAGTCACTTGATCAACTCAATAGGGGTAATTCAGCCTTTGTTTTTTCGACCACCAGCTTTCCCTTTCCAGTTCAGCGCGCCATTATAAAAACTGAAAATGGAGGATGCTATCCTATGTTTCCAGAACATATCGGAAAACGCTCTCAGGATCTGGAAGAAGCCTTCCATGATGCAGGACAGTTCTATTGGGCCGAAAAGCCGCCTGGATGAACGGGAACAGCGTATTTAGTGAAGACTCTGAGATGTACATACTGCCACGCTGGCGAGTGCAGGACATTGACACACTGGAAGACTGGGACAGGGCAGAACGTTTATTCACTGTATTTTATTCTAGCTAAATGAAAGTCCAAATACGCACAGATGCATCTGATCTTATAGGGTCAGGTCATGTAATGCGTTGCCTGACTTTAGCCAAAGCATTGCAACAAAATAATATTAACGTTGAGTTTATCTCCCGCCCCCACCCAGGCAATTTGATTGCTTCATAGAACAGCAAGGTTTCAGCGTTCTGCAACTTCCCAAGCTTGCAAAATTCAGTGAGGCATTAACGTTGCAAGGCTATACCTCTTGGCTGGGATGCACTGAAAAAGAAGATGCCGATGATACGAAAGAACTGTTATTAAAATCCGGCATCCCCGCAGAGGTATTGATTGTTGACCACTATGGTCTTGGCAGCCTGTATACCCAAAGCCTCAAGCCTTATTTTCAGCATAGGATGGTGATAGACGACCTGGCCAATCGCCACCAGGATTGTGAAACGCTGTTAGATCAAAATTTGCTGCCGGGTTTGCAATATCGTTACCAAGGAAAAGTGAATGCTAAATGTGTCTGCTTATTAGGTCCAGACTATGCACTGTTGCGAGAGGAGTTCTATTGTCAGCAACCAGAGCGAGAACGCCAACATCTATTGATTTTTTTTGGAGGAAGCGATCCCTGGCATCTCACTTTGAAAGCTGTACAGGCATTGCAGCAGTTACAATTAAACCATAAGAGTTGTCCGCCTGTAGATGTTGTCATTGGCTACAACCATCCGGATAAGCACAAAATTTCCGAAGCGATATCCAGCTTACCTGGTTCTGAGTTGCATATCCAAAGCCAACAAATGGCCAAACTGATGAGCAGAGCTAAAGTCATGCTTGGCGCGGGTGGCAGTACCCACTGGGAACGCTGTATTATGGGATTACCTGGGCTCATTGTAACTGTTGCAGAAAACCAACGCCCTACTACAGAGCATTTAGCTGAACTGGGCGCTTGTATCTGGCTGGGTGATGCATGTCAAATCACCATAGAGCGACTACTTCAGGCGTTAAAAAATGTATTGGCTAATGCTAGGCTACTAAATGAAATAAGCTACAATGCCCTGAAACAGGTTCCAATTACAGGAGGGAGCCAAGCTGTAGTAAAGCATCTTTTGAATCAATTAGAGAAACGCAACACATGAACAAAGGCTCGACAGCACCCAGCTACATTCAATTAGGCAACAAGATTATTGGTCTGGATACTCCGCCACTGATAATCGCCGAATTGTCTGGGAATCACGACCAGTCACTCGATAAAGCCCTGGCCATGGTTGATGCAGCAGCCAAGTCTGGTGCCGATGCAATCAAGCTACAAACCTATACTGCTGACACCATGACGCTGGATGTACATAACCGAGAATTCTTCATTGACGATCCAGGCAATTTATGGCACGGATATTCCCTTCACGATTTGTATCAAAAAGCCGCGACTCCCTGGGGCTGGCATAAGATAATTTTTGAACGGGCCAAACAGCACAATATGCTGGCTTTCAGCACTCCGTTTGATTTAACCGCACTGGAATATCTCGAAAGTCTGGACGTGCCCTGTTACAAAATCGCATCTTTTGAAAATACTGATCACCCCTTGCTTGAAGCTGTAGCACGCACTGGCAAACCCATAATCATCTCTACAGGCATGGCTACACTGAGTGAACTGACAGAGTCTGTTGAAGTTCTTCGCCAACACGGTTGCAAAGACCTTATCCTGCTCAAATGCACCAGTAGCTATCCTGCTAACCCTGTAGATGCCAACCTAAAAACTCTACCGCATCTTGCTGAATTATTTCACTGCCAAGTCGGTCTATCAGATCACACTAACGGACTGGGTGTGGCTGTAGCCAGCGTTGCTCTGGGAGCGACAGTCATCGAAAAACACTTTGTACTGGATCGTAGTGAAGGCGGGGTGGATGCAGAGTTTTCGATGGAACCAAACGAATTTCATCAACTAGTAGAAGAGTGCCGAAAAGCCAAGGATGCCCTGGGAATGGTTCACTATGGCCCAACACCAGAAGAATTCACGTCACGCAAGCACCGCCGCTCTTTGTACATTGCTAAAGATATGCAAGTTGGTGACATCCTGACTGAACAAAACCTAAGGGCTGTCCGACCTGGTTTAGGCTTACCACCCAAATACCTGAAACAGTTTCTGGGCAAAAGTATAAAAAAGAATGCGGCAAAGGGTACCCCTTTGAGCTGGGAACTGTTGATCTGACCTACAAATGAACACTATTAAATATTTGGTTGTCTCAACAAGACGATGGAACCATAAGGCTTTCAAGGAATGCTCCCCTTATTTACCAGGAGAGTGGCACTTGTGGACCGAACCAGAAGAGTTAACACTCCCTAACTTGCAAGCTTTACAGCCAACCAAAGTTTTTTTTCCACATTGGAACTGGGTGGTTCCAAACGAAATTTTGCAGTGTTTCACCTGCATATGCTTCCATATGACCGCGTTGCCCTATGGTCGAGGAGGCAGCCCGCTGCAGAACCTGATTTTAAAAGGACATCAGGACACACAGCTAACGGCCCTGAAGATGACGCCAGAGTTAGATGCTGGGCCAACTTATGCCCAGGAGACGTTAAGCCTAGCAGGTAGTGCGCAAGATATATTTGAACGTGCAGCACCACTGGTATACAAACTCATAGAGAAAATTCTGACAGAAGATGTGCAACCCGTTGCCCAAAAAGGTGAAGTCGTATACTTCAAACGCCGTAATCCAGAACAAAGTGAGCTCCCCTCAGGACTAAGCAAGCTAGCTACTTATGATTTTATTCGTATGCTAGATGCAGAAGGCTACCCAAAAGCTTTTGTTCGCTGCCAAGAAAGGCGCATTGAACTTTCCCAAGCGAAAATAAATAGCTCGGGAGTACTCACGGCTCAAGCTCACTTCATTGAAGAAGGAAACGAATGATGGCTTGCATTCTTGTCGTAGCAGCCCACCCTGATGACGAAGTGCTTGGTTGTGGTGGCACACTAGTCAAGCATACTCTTGCAGGAGATAGGGTGCATATCGTATTTATGGCAGACGGTGAAACTTCACGTCCATCAAGCACAAGTGAAGCTTCTGCAAGAGAGCGAATGGCTCATCAAGCTGGCGAGGTACTCGGCGCTCAATCACTACACTTTTTAGGTTTTCCTGACAACGCCATGGATAGTTTGCCTTTACTGCACATTACCCAAAAACTTGAGTCTATTATTCAACCCCTTCAGCCAGATACGATTTATACGCATTTTGGTGGTGATTTGAATATAGATCACCGCCTAACTTATCAAGCCGTTATGACCGCCTGCCGTCCTCAGCCAGAAAGCAGTGTAAAGAAAATTTACTGCTTTGAAGTGGCCAGTAGCACCGAATGGGCTTCACAAATCGATGTACCCTTTCGTCCACAACGCTTTGTTGATATAAGTGCGGTACTAGCACAAAAAAAACGAGCCCTGGATTTTTACAGTAAAGAGTTACGGCCTTGGCCACATACCCGCTCAGAAGAGGCAATTACCCTCAAAGCGCAAGTCCGGGGTAACCAGGTTGGCATGAGTGCGGCTGAAGCATTTATGGTTGAACGGGAGCTATGTTAAATGCCTCCTGTTAAAGCACCTCACAGCCTCTTTTGCCCCCTTGATACAAGCTTGCTTGAAACCGTTCGTCTATGGCGAAATAAGCCCAGAATTCGTAAAAACATGCTGAACAGTCAGCCCATAAGCCATGACGAGCAACAGCAGTGGTTTAAAAACTTACAACAGATTGACACCAAACGTTATCTGGTTTTTTTCCAAAACCTCAGACCTGTTGGAATGCTGTATTTTGATTACATTGGCTCAGAAAGACTTAACTGGGGTTGTTATCTTGGTGAGGAAGACATATGGCCAGGTAGTGGTTTAATTCTAGAAATAGCAGCACTTGACTATGCCTTTGATATCTTGCAACAAAAAACCTTGACTGCCGAGATATTAGACCATAATGAACAACCTATACGCATGCATATTTTCTTTGAGTATCAAGAAAAAGCACCTATAGCATTCAGCAAAAATGGAGAATTAATTCAGCTTAGAAAATTCCAATATGAAGCAACGGATTGGAAAAAAAATCGAGAAGCTGTGATTGCCAAATTGCCTACCAGCATCCGTTTGGCAAGTGAAAATATAACCTTTGACTATTGAGTAGAGACAGATTGGATGAAAGAAAAAATACTATCGCTGATGCAGGAAATCACTCTGATGTTCGGTGGTACACTGGTTGACAATCTGGATGATGATACCGTTCTTCTTGAAACAGGGATGGACTCAATGGGCTTCGCTGTACTGGTAGCTCGGCTCGAAGAAGAAACAGGTGTTGATCCTTTCAGTATGATGGAAGAGCCAGTTTATCCACGTACATTGAAAGAATTTGTAGGTATATATGAGCAGTACGCCACGAATGATCAATAGCTTTGTAACGGCTCTGCAGAAACTCCCAGCACACCAGCCTTGTATTATTGACGAAGGGCAGGTACTGACTGTCAATCAGCTACTCGAGAAAGCTAAGGATAGACTATACAACTCTGAAATAACGCCTCAAAAGCATTTAATACTAGAAGGCTTGTCACCCCTGAATTTTATCATAGCGCTATTGGCTTTTGATGGACAGGTAGATTCAATACAGCTAAAACCGGCAACTTTATCATATCCTGCTTCGTTAATACTTAACAAAAACCAGACTATTCAAAGACCTTCTGAAACGCGTTGGTTATTGGCCACCTCAGGGACAACCGGTACACCTAAGCTCATTGAGCACAGTTTTGAAAGCCTTACCCAGAAAACCCTGTTAAATAGAACTCAGGGGCAAAAGCTTATTTGGGGACTTGCATATGACACCTATCGCTTTGCAGGCTTACAAGTCATTTTACAAGCCTTATTAGGTGGTTCACAGCTCGCCATACCTGCATCATCCTGCTTTGCTGACCAAATACAATCATGGCTGTCTGCCAGAGTAAACGCTTTATCGGCCACACCTTCTTTATGGCGAAAACTTCTAATGGATAGTCGTATAAAAAGCCTTAACTTGCAGCAAATAACATTAGGAGGAGAGATAGTAGATCAAACTATTCTAGATGTTCTAGCTGCAAATTTCTCAGAGGCTAGGATAGTCCATGTTTATGCCTCAACAGAAGCTGGTGCAGGATTTAGTGTTAAAGATCAGCAAGCAGGTTTTCCTGCTTGCTGGATTAAAAATACAGCCAGTGGTGTTGATATAAAGATCAATAACAATCAGCATCTACTTATCAAGCCCTCCACCCTAGCGCAAGGAAACTTCCTTCAGGAAAGATTAACTGAAGATGGCTATCTCGATACAGAGGATCTAGTTGAGATCAGAGGAGATCGTGTCATTTTTCTAGGGCGAGCATCAGGTGCTATTAATGTCGGTGGGAACAAAGTTAGCCCGGAATATGTCGAAGCCTGTATACGACAAGTTCCCGGCATTCTTGAAGCATGTGTATATGGTAAATCCAGCAGTATGATGGGGCAGTTGGTGGCAGCAGATATAGTCATATCAAGAGAGGCTGACTCTCAAAGCCTGCGCCAACTGGTTATGCAGCACTGTCAAGAACACTTAACACCTTGGCAGCGTCCAATATCACTACGCTTTGTGGATAACTTAAACCTTACCTCAGCAGGAAAAAAGGATAGAAAAAATCCATGAAAATAGTAGTAATAACAGGAGCCACTCGGGGATTAGGTTTAGAGGTAACTCGACAGGCTCTCAAAAGTGAATATAAAGTCATAGCTATTGGCAGAGCTAAATCTGAAGCACTCGAACAATTACAAGATCAATACCCAGAGCACCTTATATTTGAGGCCTATGATTTTAATGACCTGTCTGGGATTCATAAATTAGCCACCAGCATATCCAAAAATCATGGGCGCCCTTGGGGTTTAGTCAATAATGCAGCTATTGGTTATGATGGTGTACTTGCAACTCTACATGAAAAAGACATAAGCCAACTAATTCGCGTTAACATAGAAGCACCAATACTTTTAACAAAATACTTGTTACGTCCCATGCTTATAAATCAACAGGGGCGTATTATAAACATTTCTTCAATAATTGCTTCGACCGGATTCAATGGACTATCTGTATACGCGGCCACTAAATCCGCACTAACTGGATTCACTAAATCACTCTCCAGAGAAGTAGGGAAAGTAGGCATTACAGTAAATACAATTTCACCAGGTTACATGGAAACAGATATGACTAATGAACTTCAAAGAGAAAAGAAACAATCCATCCTCAGACGTAGCCCACTTGGCCGCCTTGCATCCACAGAAGATGTTGCTAGTTCAATAATGTACTTACTTAGTGAAAAATCATCAAGTATTACGGGCACAAATATAACCATAGATGCTGGCAGCACTGCCTGAATTTACTTTTACCAATATTACATAAAAGCTACAGAGTAGCTTAAAAAGAGATAGTAATGAAATCAATAAAAGAATTAAAAAATCTCTATAAAGCCGGAATAAATATTTCAGAATATCTGAAGAATATACAAAAAAAACAAGAAAATACAACTGAAATAATAGAAATAGCATATGACATACAAACTGGAAGTTATATCAAAAGCATGGAAGATAGCACATACAGAAATTTAAAAAAAGAATATGTGAAAATACTATCAGACACCATAAATAATCTCTACAAACCTAAAACCATAATGGAAGCGGGTGTTGGTGAAGCTACAACACTAGCTGAATTGATAAACGACAGCAACATTAAATACTACGGGTTTGATTTAAGCTGGTCTAGAATAAAGTATGCTAAAGACTATCTAGAAAAAATGAACAAAAATAATATAAAGCTATGTACAGCCAATCTTAACTCCATACCTTTTCTAGATAACTCTATAGATATAGTTTACACATCTCACTCAATAGAACCAAACCGAGGAAGTGAAAAAATAATAATTCAAGAATTATATCGAGTTGCAAGAAAATATCTAATTTTACTTGAACCTGCCTATGATTTATCAAATGCAAATGCAAAGGAACGAATGAACAAGCATGGTTATTGTAGAAACATCAAGGAAACTTGTTACGAACTCGGATATAACGTAATCAAACATGAACTGTTTCCTATTTCAACAAACCCGCTCAACCCTACTGGAATAACAATAATAGAGAAAAACTCTGACATCAATAATTCTGCTGAAATATTTGCCTGTCCAATATATAAAACGCCACTTGAAAAAATTGAAGGAAACTATTACAGTGAAGACGCACTATCCGTGTATCCTTCTCTACTCGGCATACCTTGCTTAAGAATAGAAAACAAAATAATTGCAAGCAAATATAAAGAACTATAACCAGTAAAAATATACAAAAACAAAGAAACTATTTAAAAATGAACAACTTCTTCATTAAAAGTAAAAATGAATATATCCAAAAATGCACCCCCATAATTGATAAAATACCAAAAACAGGTAGCATAGGAATATTTGGTGTTAACTGTCCAGCAAGATTAATTGATGAGATAATGGATGGCTATCCTGATTGCTATATAGCCACAAGACCCATTGAAAAAGAACTATATGGAAAAAAAGTAATTGATATTGATGAATCCTCAAATATAGATGCTATCATCCTCTCTTCATTATCAAATCAAGAGCAGCAATTAAAAGTACTAAAGGAAAAGCAATATAAAGGAAAAATATATACTCTTCCTAACATGGCACACCTAAGTACTTTTATGCAAAATGATTTTAAATCCACCAAGAATATTGATGCTTTATTTTACAAACACACCAACAACCCAGCCTTAATTATAGGAAATGGGCCATCATTTGAACCTGAAATAATTAGTAATTTAAAAAATAAAAATCTAATAAAGTTCGGATGCAATGGCATTCTCTCATCAAAGCAAAATATTGATATTGATTATTATTTTTTATTAGACCAATTCTCGGTTTACACTTGGAGGATAAAATATCAAGTCTTAATTGTGAAATACTAGCGCCAGCCCACCTAAGCAATTCCATAGATAAAATGAAGACTCCTATAAAACCAACATTCTTCCCAGCATGCTATAGAACCAAAAATACAAATTTGGAAATTGATGATATTTTAATTAATGGCGCAGAAACAAGTCATACAGTGGCTTCTATCATGCTTCAATTTGCTGGTTATATGAGATGCAACCCTATCTATTTAATCGGAATAGATCTAAATTACAAAAATGACAAAAAATATTTTACAAATGATTATCACCCCATAGGAACAAAGCAATATGAGCCCGAAAAAATAGATTTTTTTACTAATGAAATGATTACTGGAATACAGAGAGTTACTAATTCACTTCATAGCAAAGGGATTACTATTTACAATTGCAGCAAGCAAAGTCTTTTAAATGAAAATGGAATAACTGAATATTACGATATAAATGACATTTAGTCTCAATTATATTTTTCATTGATAGTGCTCAATGAATCTAATAAAACATATTCAATTAAATCTGCCAACCAAACAACATTACT
>NZ_JRLB01000070.1 GCF_000764495.1 Nitrincola sp. A-D6 | reverse complement strand
AGCTATAACCTGGTTACGCTCTGATACGTTATTACCAAACATGACTAATTTTTCCGGGTTTCCACTTAAATCATTCACAGGTTGAATAATACATTCAAGAGCCACCATTTGTTTATTAGTATTTTGCAGCTTTAACGTAACGCTGACAGATGCACCATTTTTAGCTTCAGAAGTTTTCTTTTCACCCAAATGTGTAAAAATATTGCCTATGATAGAGGCGAATTCCTTTGAACTGATTTTACCCATTTGTGCCAGAGTATAATCGTTACAAAGTGTAAGATTTCCTTGCAAGTCAAATTCCATAACTGCCGACTGACTACTGATCGCTTCTTTTTGACTTAATTGTTCAAGTACTAGTTTTTTAATTTCTCGAATATCTGAGCTGACACCCACAAAGCCTGTGTGCTTTCCATTTTCATCAAACGTAGGATTAACAGCCAAAATGATCCAATAAGGAACACCATCTATATCATAGTTAAGAATCTCTTCATAGAAGGGCTGCTTTTGTTTAAGTTTTTTAGAAATACGTGCAACAGTCTCTTTATCGGTCTGCTCCCCCTGTAATAGATTTCCAGGTTTTTTACCTTTTACATCTTCCAGCTTATGTCCAGACAACTTTTCAAATCCAGGATTCACATATTCGACTAAACCGTTTTGATCTGTAATTAAAACAGACGTACTGGTATTAGCGACGACACGGCTAAGCATTTCAAATTCATGGGATTGGTTTAGTGATGAAGAAATATCATATAGTTTAATGACTTTGAAAATCCTGCCTTGGCTTTCTATCCAGCTCACATGAATTTTCAGGGTTATGTTGTTTGGGCCGATGGAGGTTAACTCTTCTGTACCTCTACCCGAGCAATGCGCTCGATTATTGACGAGCCTGAGAAATCTTTATCTACTCTTAATTTTTCTAATCCGGGAATTTTTCGTACAGCATCATTGATTAAAACCAACTTATTATCATCACCTAAGATGACTAACCCTTCATTGTTTTCATTAAAAGCCTGAATTTTAAGTTGAGACAGCGGGTCTGGAGGATCAATAATGTCAACAAATGCCATTTTGTAGCCATGCTGATCAAAATCAATTTTTGAAAAAATTAGTTCAATTAACTTACCTGATCGTGACTCGTAGATATCTCGTTGAAGAAAAGTGCCCGATCCCTGCTGCGCCAGGGAATTTTTAGCCATAATTTTGTCGAGAGGCTTGTTTTTAACCTCAGAAGCAGTATGCTCCAATATATCAATGCAGGGTTGATTCATATGCTTAATGTTATTATCGCGATCAAGCAATAAAACCGCTACTTGAAAACAATCAACAAAGTTGCAAAGCCGTGTCAGATTTTTTTGTTTTATATTAAAAAACATTCAATTACTCACTATTCTATTGAAACTTTGATGAGCGGTTCGTATCTCAATCTGCGCCTACCTGTCTTACGCTAGTCTCGGTCTAGTGGATCATTGTAACCATCACTTGACCTCATTGCATAAAACATCACGTCCAATCGTCTCGGATTCAGGTTATATTGTGTAAAATAATTTAACCAAGCTTGTTATACTATTGATCTCCAATAGAATCTGCAATGATCGAGGGATACAGTAAACATGGAACATCAATTCTGGAATGACCGCTGGGAGCTGAACCAGATCGGCTTTCACCAGGAAGAGATTAATGCCTATCTGGAAAGCCATTGGCAAGAACTCGGACTCACGGATAACGCGCCAGTTTTTGTACCCCTATGCGGCAAAAGCCTGGATATGCTCTGGTTACGTAAACAAGGCCACAGTGTACTGGGAATCGAACTCAGCGAACGGGCATTAGAGCAGTTTTTTACTGAAAACCAACTCCCCTTCACGCGTCATCAGCAAGAAGAGTTTGTTTGCTTTCAAGCCGATCAACTGCGCCTGCTTGCCGGTGACTTTTTTAAATTAACGGCAGCCGACATAGCGCCGATAGATGCCGTCTATGACCGCGCCTCACTTATTGCTCTACCACCTGAGATGCGTGTCGATTATGCCCGTCACATGGCACGACTGCTTCCGGAAGGTGCACATATTTTATTAATTTCACTGGAATATGAAGATGGAACCCTAAAAGGTCCTCCATTTTGTGTGCGTGAAGCGGAAGTACAGCAATTGTTTTCTGAGTGGTTCGATGTGAAACGACAAGGACGCTTTGAAGGTGTATGGGCGAAGAAAAAGCCGGCCACAGAGGTGGTGTATACCTTAACCCGAAACGCCTTATCTTACGCTTCCAGATAGTGGTATAAGCTATTCAGGACTTACTCAGCCACTGCAGTGTATCAGCTGCACTCAGTGGCTGACTGAAATAGAACCCCTGAATATGTGTCACGTTCAGATCCTGCACCATCTGACACTGAGCTTTAGTTTCAACCCCTTCGGCGGTAACCGTCAGGTGACTGTGTGAAGCTATATCGACTACGGCACGCACTATCACCTGACTGACTGGCTTATCAGTAATCCCGGTAATAAACGAGCGATCCAGCTTGACTACATCCAGGGGCAGATCACTCAGGCAGCTCAGCGACGCATAGCCAGTACCGAAATCGTCCAACGAAAACAGCGCACCGGCACTGCGCAGCTGCTCCATCAATTTCAATGCAATCTGAAGGTCTTCCATCGCGGAACTTTCGGTGATTTCAAAGCCAAAATCTGACAGCTTTAGATCAAAAGACTCGGTTATGCTAACCAGCTGATGATACAAATCACTATCCTGCATCTGCTTAGCCGAGAGGTTGACAAATATGCGTGGCGACTCGCATTGCTGCTCGCGCAAAGACACAGCAAACTCGCAGCACTTACGAAACACTTCCTGGCCAAGAGTGCGAATCAGACCACTCTGCTCGGCTGCAGGAATAAAAACCATCGGCGAGATCATTTCACCCGTTTCAGACTCTATCCTGACCAGAGCCTCCAGCGATATGGTTTTCAGGCTTTTAGCACAGACCACCGGCTGGAAAACCACACGTACACGCCCGTCATTGATCGCTTTCCAAATCATTCGTTCGGTTTCATTACGCATCAGATTGAGCTGCTCAATCGACATTTCAAACTCAACCACCTGATTGCGGCCTTTTTCCTTAGCCTGATGTTTTGCGGCATCAGCCGGCGCAGAAGATCATCCACACTGTCTCCATGGTCCGGATAAAACACCATACCAATGGAGGCACCCAAACGGTGCTGACGACCATTCAGCTCAAACGGGCATACCAACTCATCAATAAGTTTGCTGGCAACTTTATTAGCATGGTTACGGTGAATGTTTTCCAGTATCACTACAAACTCATCACCACCCAAACGCGCCACTAAATCACTGTCGCGTAAACAACTGCTGATCCGCTCGGCCGCTTCGGCTAAAACACTATCTCCTTCATGGTGTCCGAACTCATCATTAACACCCTTGAACTTGTCCAGATCAATAAACAACATCGCCATCTTTTGTGAATAGCGCTTACTACGATTCACTGCATGCTCGGCCAGCCCCATAAATAACGAGCGATTCGGTAGCCCGGTCAGCACATCATAATGCGCCATTCGGTCAAACTTGACCTCTTGCTCTTTATTGCTGGACAGGTCAGAAAATACGGCGACATAGAGTGTTTGGCTACTGGCCTGATCATAAATTCGGGTGATGTTGACCCACTGTGGATAGACTTCAGCGTTCTTGCGTCGATTCCAGATTTTGCCACTCCACCAGCCACCCTGCTCCAGTGCATCCCACATCGACTTGTAGAAAGGGCTGGCATGGCGGCCGGAAGAGAAAATCGATGGTTTTTTTCCGATAACGTCTTGTTGTGAAAATCCGGTGATATCAGTAAATGCCTGATTAACCATAATAATACAACTGTTCTCATCAGTGATCAGAACGGCCTCGCGCATCTGCTGCAACGCAGAGTTAGCAATAAACAAAGACCCCTTCGAATCCAGAAACACAGTTTTGAGCTGATGCTCTGATTCGGCTACAACAGGTTTTGACACCATAAAATTACAAAAATCCTAAACAGGTAACGCATCCGTACGCTGTTTACGCAGTTGGCCAACAATCTGATGCTGACCAACGCAATGAATATTTTCAGCTCCTGATTTTACGCCCATTCGTTCCACTCGGTTTCATTTAACCATGGGTGACTGAATAGCATTCAAACACAGAAGCACTTGAACCAACCACCTTCAACCCTCTCATAAAAAAGCTAATTATGGCTATATTATCTGCAAATTTACATGAGCCTCATCAAGTTTGCAGCTTACCCCGAAGCATAATGACCGCCGCCAGACACACTATCGCAATACCAATAAAGGTGAGCAGGTTGACCACTTCCTGCCAGATCAGCCAGCCCATCAGTGTTGCAAAAATAACCGATGCATAGGTGAAGGGGCCAAGCTGACCTGCTGGCGCCAGTCCATAAGCTCGCGTGAGCAGAAGCTGTGCCAGCGTGGATGTGGCCGCCAGTCCGAATAACCAGACGAAATGTTCAGCGCTTGGCATCACCCAATTCAGTGAAGCTGGAATAGCCGCCAGCAAGGATCCAAACAAGGCAAAATAAAACACTATTTTTTGCGGCGATTCACTGCCTCGCATCGAACGAATGGTAACCTTGGCCAAGGCACCCAACATCGCTCCGACCAAGCCAACAAACACAGCAAGGTGCAACGCCCCTTCTTGGGGTTGAAGTATCAGTGCCACACCGGTAAAACCGACCAGAATAGCTACCTTGACACGGACAGAGATGGACTCCTTCAGCCACCAAAGTGCAATAATCGGCACAAAGAACGGACCGGTTTGTTTCAACATGGCTTGCTGCCCTAATGGCAGGTTTGCCCAGGAGTAAAACAGACAGCTCATCGCCGTCACACCGATCAGGGCACGCATAAAATGCAAATGGATACGCTGTGTGGGCAAGTCGCGTTGACCATATTTCAGTATCCACGGCAGCATCCACACCAGGCTGAGCAGATTACGCATCAGCACAATCACCTCAATCGGCAGGTCGGCACTCACCTGCCGGATAATCATGCCACTGCCTACCAGAAACATCTCTGATAATACAATCAGCAACGCACCCTGTGTTAATGGGCTCACTGGCGTTATTTACACATCAATGCGCTGATAATCACCCGACAAATCGGCGGCTAGTTTGCTGCTGGAAACGACCGCGACACTCTGCTTGTCAGGGTTGAGCCAGGTTCTGGCCACGCGCTGCAAATCTTCCGCTGTCACTGTCAGAATACGTTGACGAAAGCGCATGCGCTCATCCGGTGTACGGCCAAACAGATTGGCATGATAATCTTTCTTCGCTTCGCCAGCAGGCGATCCAGGCTTATCAATTGAGCTGACCACGCCCAAAATTGCCTCTTCCACTTTGGTCTTTTCAGGCAGGGTGTTCAGTACCCAATCTTTGGCCGCAAGGAAGTCTTGCAAAGTAGCTTCCAGTCGCGGGTCGCGGTAGGAGAAGAAGCGGAACACTGCATTGCCGTTATCCTGACCTGCGCCAGCACCGTAAGCCCCGCCCTGTTCACGAATGGCACGGTGCAGAAAACCATTACGCAGGTAGTCACCCAATACCGTCAGAGCAGCCGCATCCGGGTGCTGAGTGGTTACGGTTGGGAATGCCATGGCACAGAAATTCACCTGCGTATCCACCAGCCACACTTGCTTAACGCTTTCTCGTGTCCGGGGTAACTGCAGGGCACTGAAGTTTTCTGATTGTTCCGGTACTCCCTGCCAGATCTGCTGACACACCTGATCCATCTGCGCTTCAAACTCTGCTTCACCTACCAGCAGAAAGCGTCGGGGAGCAACCCGAATCAAGTCGTGAAGGCTTGTAACTGCTGCGCCAGATCCGGCAATGCGGCTTCGTCTGCCATGGCCTTATCCAGCGCTTTCAGACGACGAATACCTTCCAGCCCCGTGGTTATATGGCTAAATTACCCGCAGGGCTCAGTGGCGCACAAGCGGCCTGCATAGCCAGTCCGTGACCTCGACCAGTAATCCCACTGACCCTGCGTGAGCGCATCTGCGCCACAATTTCCTTTATCCGCTTGTGTTCATCAAAACGTGCTGACGTCAAGGTTTCCGCCATAAGTGCCGTAAGCTTTTCCTGATTCACAGCCAGCGCTTTGGCTGACAATACCAGATAACCACTCACCTGCTGCTCATCATCCGGCGCGCCCCGCACGCTGGTAGATGCCGAAACACTGCCGGAAATTTCGCTTTGATAAGCCTGATTCTCCCTGTAGTCGCGCTCACCACAACCCAGTTCAGTCAAACAGTGGCTATAGAGTGGCAGCAGTGTAAGCTGTGCTTCAGTCAGCTCAGGCAGATCAACAATTACCTGCTGGTAGGATAAGCCATTGGTGCCAGTTGAATACCAGCAGCCTTTTTCAGCCAGGGACGGCAGTATAGAAGACTGCGGCAACTTCATGGCTAAAGGCACATCTTCAAGGGTGACGCAGGGCAAAATACTGTCATCATCCACTTGTAGCTGTCGCGCTTCAAGCGCCTGAGCCTGTTTTACTATCGCCTCAGCCTCAGCATCAGAAAGTGCCGATTTAATCCTGGCCAACTTAGCCGCTTCCGCTGCATTACGACGCTCTGACAACTCAGCATCCGGTCGCAAGGTCAGTCTGACACGGTGTGGATTATCCAGTAACCAGCGACGAATCAGTTCAGGAATAAAATCTGCATCTTTAATTTTTTCACGCAAGGCTTCCAGCGCCAGATCAATATGCAGCGCCTCTAACGGGTCACCGCGATGAATACCGGCTGACAAACCGGCCAGAATCAGCTGCAAACCAAAAGGCATGCCATCACCGGTAATCTCGCGCTGAGACAGCTCCAACTGATGTAGCTGTGCTTCAACCATGCGCTGATCCACGCCTTGTTCAGCGATCTGCTGCAGGGTTGTCAGCACCAGAGCTTCAAAGGCTTCGGCCCGTTCTGGTTCACTGCCCTCAATACCACACAGAAAGCTCATTTCGCGGTTGGAGTCTTCCAGACCACACAAGGGTGATGGACCACTACCAAGATCGCTGGACTCCAACACTGAACGCAGAGGGGAACTGGAATTATCCAGCAGCACCTGGGTTAAAAGATGTGCCTCCATCAAGGCATTGGTATCAATAGAGCGCGGCAGCAACCAGCCCATCACATGATGAGTGTGCCCTTCCAGTGTTGGCTGATCACAGGCATAGGCCTCTTCTACCCGTAAAGGTGCAAAATAGCGTTTTTCATCTTTAACCTGAAGCACCAGTTCACTGCGTTCAAAACGTGACAGTGCCAGGGTATCCATGCGTTCCTGTAATTCAGAAGGGGGTAAATTACCGAAGGTCATAAACACTGCATTACTGGGGTGGTAATGGCTTTTATAAAAACTTAATAGCTGCTCATAGCTCAGATCCGGGATACAACCGGGTTCACCACCACTGTTATGGTGATAGGTGGTTTGTGGAAACAGATAGCAGGACAGGCTCTGCCACAGGGTTGATACAGGGGAACTCATCGCCCCTTTCATCTCATTGTATACCACCCCTTTGTAAGTCAGATCTGATGCAGGATTAGCCGCCTCGGTAAACTCCATCCGATGACCTTCCTGGGCAAAATCCAGCGGATCCAGACGGGAGAAAAATACCGCATCCAGGTAAACATCCAGCAGGTTAAAATAATCCTTGCGGTTCTGACTGGCAAAAGGATAAGCCGTCCAGTCGCTGCTGGTAAAGGCATTCATAAAAGTGTTCAGTGAACGTCGTGTCATCATGAAAAACGGATCACGTACCGGGTAGCGCTCACTGCCACACAGCACGGTATGCTCAAGGATGTGCGCTACACCCGAAGAGTCTTCCGGCATGGTCCTCAGTGCCACAAGGAATACGTTTTCATCGCTATCTGCATGAATATGATAATGTTTAGCACCGGTTTTGATGTGCTCGAATTCGCTAACTTCTACAGCCAATGATTGAATCCACTGACGACGATGAAACTTAAAACTGGAATGAGCTTGCATGGTAGATGAAAATCCTGATGCTGATCAATTTTTAAGCAACCGTTATGTGTTACTCTAGTGGGTCAATTGTACCTGTTCAGTGCATGAATTTCTCTGCCTATAACCTCTTAAAACAGGATCCAGGACGACAAACCATCAAACCTAAAAACAATTGACAGATAATAAAAGCAGCACTACATTAAACATTAGTTGTTGCAATGCACAAAAAAAATATCTATAGAGGTGACCTCCATGTACGATCAAATGAAAAATTCCATGAAACCCATGATGGATATGGCTGAAATTAATAAGAAAACTGCTGAAAAACTGATTGCGCTGCAATCTCAGTATGTCAGTGAATTTGTTAATAGCAGCTTGTCGCAAATGAAATCCCTGTCTGAAGTTAAAGACCCTAAAATGGCCATCGAGGCTCAAATACGCTACATGAAGGAAATTGAAGCCAAGGCATCTGATGTCGCTCAGCAGGAAATTTCTGCTTTGAGTGAAGCCAAAGCACAGCTCTCTCTGCTGATTGAAAATACGCTGGAAGGGATGGGCGAGAGTGACTACCTGGCTGAAATGCAGAAAATGATGCAGACCTACAAAAACAAATAAAATCACTATTGACCAGTGCACGAATCCTCTTGACAGGAGTGTGATGATACTGTAGAAAGGATGCAATGCTGCACTGCACAATATTTTAACTGATGCCTCGAGGATTAAATCATGACAGATCCAATGAAAGACCTGAAAAAAAACTTTGAAGACGCCATGAAGCCTGTTACTGACAGCTTTACAGATGCGATGAAACCAATGACTGAAATGTCAGAAAATATGCTGAAGCAAGCTGAACAACAGTTTGAGCCTGTTAAAGAGAAGTTCGCACCGGCACTGGAAATGGCTGAAGTAAACCGCACTACAGCTGAAAAGCTCATGGCCATCCAGGCTGAGTACGTGTCTGATTTTGTTAATGCCAGCCTGGCACAGTTTAAATCGCTGGTCGATGCCAAGGATCCTAAAGAAGCCGTTAAGCTTCAAGTGGAATTTCTGAAAACACTGGACTCCAAATTTACCGATGTTGCTGAAAAAGAACTGGCAACTCTGACAGACGCTAAAGACAAAATCACCGACATCGTTGAAAAAAGCATGTCAGAGCTGGGTGATGTTCCCTTTATGTCAGAGTTAAAACAGTTTGATCTGAGTAAATTTGATCTGTCTAAACTAATTCCGGGCAACACCCAAACCAAGCCAAAAGCGGCCAGCAAGCCAGCTGCAGCAGCCAAACCTGCCAGCAAGCCAGCAGCCAAACCGGCTACTGCACGCAAGGCAGCAGCCCCAGCTGCAAAACCGGCTGCACCGGCAGCAAAACCAGCTGCAAAACCAGCAGCGGCAGCTACTCCTGCTGCCAAGCAAGAAGCAGCTCCTGCAAAGCCAGCCGCCAAGCCTGCTGACAAAGCCTGATCTTATTGATATTCAGTAGGAGCTGGAGGTCTTCGTGCGAATTTATCGCCGAGGACCCTGCTCCTCTCTCCCCCTCTTTCTTAATCGCTCCAATCCCCAGCCTTTAAAATCAAAATACTGATCATTCAATTCTCATTTGTGCCCGTTATTTAACAAAAACTTCACTTTAGTTAAATATGATCTAGTCTTGATGGATAACTCTACGCTTAACTAACATCAGGAACTCGCCATGACAGTCTCTAGACGCCAATTTTTAAAAGGTGCGGCTGCTGCCGGTACCTTAGCAGCGGCTACCCCGTTTTTTATTAACTCCACCCTGGCCGCTTCGAAAGAGCTGCGCATTTATGCCTGGGCTGGATATATTACCGACGAGATGCTCGCCGACTTTAAGCAAAAGACCGGTATTAATGCGACCTTTACCCCCTACGGCACTAACGATGAGTTGATGAATTCGCTGCGTGCTACCGATGGCACTGGCTTTGATATCATCATGCCGACGGTTGACCGGGTTCCAGGTTATATTGAATATGATCTGGTGCAACCACTGGATACCAGCCGCATCAACTGGGATGGTGCTCTGGACAGTGCTATTGCAGGCTCGGAAGTCGGTGGTGTTATAGATGGAAAGCGCTACTTTGCGCCCTCCGACTGGGGTACTGAAGCCATCTGCTACAACAAGGAGCTGACCAATATTGATCGTAACAATCTAAGTTACGGTGATCTGTGGACACCTGAGCATGGTGATGGCGTAACAGTTCGTGGGCACTCGGCACTGGTCGGCATTGGCCTGTGGCTGGAAAAAGCAGGCAAGCTCCCCTTCCCACTGCTGGACTCCTACAAAAGCGAACAAGCCATGCGCGCCAACTTTGATGTTATTCTGAAAGTGGCCACTGAACACAAACACATGATTGCGCAGTTCTGGTCAACTGAAAACGAAGCGCAAGGTGCCTTCCTGGCTAATGGTGCTGTGATCGGCCAAACCTGGGACAGCACTGCGTTCAACCTGATTAAAGAAGGCGAACCCATGGGTTATGCGGCACCTAAAGAAGGTGCCATGGCGTGGATGGAGGGCTTTGTCATTCCTAAAAATGCCAACAATGTGGATGCTGTATACGAATTCATTAACTGGTATTACACCCCTGAAGCTGGCGCCATGTTCGTTAAGGCTACAGGATATAACTCTACCTCCAAAGGTGCATCCGATTTACTGCCGGAAGAAACCAAGCAGTTTTTCCTGGACTCTTACACCGAACAGGATTTAAATAATCTGTGGTGGTGGCCCATTCAGGAGCTTGGTACGTTGCGCTACGCAATGAATATCAGGATCGTTACCTCTCCGCCTGATGCAAATCTGATCTCTCTGACACATGACCCGATAGCGGTCATGTGCACTGACTCACTGTGAGACTTTATGGATAGTAGTGTTCACCTTGATAATGTCATGATGCAATTTGATGACTTTGTAGCGGTTCAAACCACCGATCTGAAAATCGAATCTGGCGAATTTTTCAGCTTTCTGGGCCCATCCGGCTGCGGCAAAACCACACTACTGAACATGATTAGTGGCTTCCTTGATCCAACTGAAGGTTGTATTCATATTGGTGGTGAAAATATGCACCACATACCGGCCAACAAACGTCCCACCTCAATGATCTTTCAGAACCTTGCGCTTTTTCCGCTCATGACTGTTGCAGAAAATATTGAGTTTGGTCTTGAGGTCCGCGGTATTAAAAAAGCCGAACGCAAAAAAACCTCTGATCGCCTGCTTAATCTGGTTGCCCTGCCGGAATGTCGCGATAAACGCATCGCTGACCTCTCTGGTGGTCAGAAGCAGCGCATTGCTATCGCACGCGCGTTAGCGGTTGAGCCCAGAGTACTGCTGCTGGACGAGCCCCTCTCCGCACTGGATCTCAAGTTACGCCAGCATATGCGCACTGAATTGAAAGCGATCCAGCGTAAAACAGGGATCACCTTTATTTATATTACCCATGACCAGGGCGAAGCACTGACCATGTCTGACCGGGTTGGCGTCATGTCTGCCGGCAAGCTGCAGCAAGTAGCTGATCCTGTCACCCTGTATCGTGCACCAGCAACCCCCTTTACGGCGTCATTTGTGGGTGAGAACAACCGCATAGAGGGTAAGGTAATCAGTATAGATGCCAATCGGGTTAACCTGGATTGTGGTGATTTGGGCCTGTTGTCAGGAATCAGCGTGCATGAACTGTCTGTTGGTGAAAACGCCCTGCTGTTTATCCGCCCCGAGCTCCTTAACCGTCGAACCACAATCAGCGAAAACTGCTTCACCGCACAGGTACAGGAACTAAGTTTTGAAGGAGCCTACCTGATGATGGAGGCCACACCGATCAATGCTCAAAGCCGTATCCGTGCGCAGCTGCTCAGTGATGTGAATATAGGCGACCTGTCCATTGGCAACCAGGTTATCTTTGGCTTTAATAGTCAGGATGCCATTATCATGGCGGCAAAAAGCGATGTATAAACAACTTTCACAACGCTTCGGCCCCCTGATTACCTTCGGCATCCTGCTACTGATGCTACTCTGGCTGGTGATGCTGGTTATCCTGCCGCAGATCCTGATGATCGATTATTCATTCAGTCCCAACCTGCCCCCAAGTCAGCTAGGCGGACCCGATGATAACTACACCCTGAGCAACTACGCGACCTTGCTTGATAACCAGATCCATCAGAGCATTTTCTTTAAAACCATCTGGTCAAGTGTACTGGTTACCGTCTGTACCCTGATGCTCTGCTACCCGCTTGCATTTTATCTGGCCAAGGTGGCTACGCCCCGACAAGCAGCACTCTGTGTTCTCCTGCTCATTATTCCGTTCTGGATCAATGAAATCCTGCGTACGTTTTCCTGGTATATCATTCTCTCCTATCGTGGCCCATTAAATGCCATGCTACTCAGTCTTGACTTGATTGATCGCCCCATACGCTTTTTATCCGGTGATGCTGGTGTCATTATCGGTATGGTCTATGCCTACATTTTGTTCATGGTGTTCCCGCTTTACAATGCCATAGAAAGCCTGGATGGCAATCAGATCAAAGCGGCCAGAAACCTGGGTTCAGGCTGGATCAGAACCCATTACCGCATTGTCATTCCACACGCCAAACCCGGTATTGCTACGGGTTGTATTATGGTATTCATGCTCTCTGCTGGTAGCTATGCTGTACCGGCACTTCTGGGCTCACCCGGAAGCCGATGGTTCACGCAAATTATTTACAACTGGTTTTTTGAAGGCGGTGACTGGAACCAGGGGGCGGCCTATGCGTTTATTTTGCTGCTGCTCTGTATCGGTTTTATTGTGCTGGTGATGCGCCTGTTTAGGGTTGGGCTGGGAGATATTGCACGATGACGTCCAATAGCATCCTGAAATGGGGTATCCGCTTCTATATCACCCTGTTTTTTCTTTACCTCTTCACCCCCCTGATTATCATGTCGGCGGCCACATTTAATGACAGCCGCTTTCCCACCATATCACCCTGGCGCGGTACTACACTTAAGTGGTTTGAGGAGCTTTGGCAGGATTCCGGTATGTGGCAGGCACTGAGCAATAGCGCCATGATTGCTGCCGGCGTTCTGGTGATCGCCGTACCTATCGGGGTAGCCTGCGCGCTGTTTCTATCCACCTACCGGGGTGGCGGCAAGAACTTCATTTATGGTTTGATGCTATCCCCCTTGCTGACACCCGGGGTCATCATTGGTATTTCAACACTGATTTTCTGGCGCAGCATGGGTGTCAGTGGCGGTATTTTGCTCACTATCATTGCGCAAACCACCTTTATCGCGGCCTATGTCATGCTGATGATCCTGGCGCGTATGCAGCGTTTTGACCGCACCCTGGAGAACGCGGCATTCAGCCTTGGTGCCACTCACCTGCAGGTATTCAGACGCATCACTCTGCCCTATCTGATGCCCGCCATACTCTCGGCAGGTGTCATCGCTTTTTTACAGTCCTTTGAAAACTACAATACAACGCTATTCGTCAAAGGTCATGACACAACGCTCACGGTGTATATCGCGTCAAAAGTCAGAACCGGCCTGACCCCGGCTGTTAACGCGCTGGGACTCGTTCTGATCGTCATTACCATCCTGCTCGCAGCGGCCTATGAGCTAAGGCGTCGACACGAAGTAAAAAGCGCTGAACTAAGAGCAGTACAAATTGAACAAGCTGACTGAAGCCTTAATAATTTAATAGTCTACCTGCAGGAATCACTATGCTCGCTAGTCGTATAATCGCCCACCGCGGCTGTTCCTTACTCGCACCCGAAAATACACTGGGTGCTATGGCACTGACTAAAAAATTGGGCGTCGACTGGGTGGAAATAGATGCGAACCTGTTGGGCGATGGGACGGTGGTGGTATTTCATGATGACCGCCTTGAACGCCTGACCAATGGCCGGGGCAAACTGATGGATCTGGGCATCAGGGATATAGCCGGGCTGGATGCTGGCAGCCATTTTTCGCAAACTTTCCAAGGTGAGCCTATCCCCACCCTGGATCAGATGCTGATACAGCTGGATCGGGATCAGCTAGGCCTGAATCTGGAAATTAAATGCTACCCCGACTTCACGCCGAAACAGATTGTTATGCCGGTTATCGCTTCTCTTGAACGTCACTGGAAGGCGTTTGATCGCCTGATTATTTCCTGTTTCGATACACAGGTACTGACATTGATTCGACAGCATAAACCAGACTGGCAACTCGGCCAGCTATGGGAAGCGTTACCGAGTGACTGGCAAACAACCGTGGCTCAACTTAATGCGGTCAGTGTGCACCTGGACCATAGCACTTTAACCAACGCACAAGCCACAGCGATTAAACAAGCCGGCCTGGATTTATACGTTTATACCGTGAACGACAAAGTGACAGCAGAGCAGTTATTTGCAATGGGTGTTGATGGCGTATTCACGGATGACCCCACCCTGTTTTAGCTATTTTCTTTGTTAACCCTTTTTTTTGTTAACTCTATAGTCAGCAACTAGCCAGCCAGTTTGTTTGGAGCACAAATACATGAACGAAAAACTTCATGACCTGATCGTCATCGGTGGTGGTATCAATGGCGTGGGTATTGCGGCGGATGCTGCCGGGCGTGGATTGTCGGTGGCTTTGCTGGAAGCTGCTGATCTTGCCAGTGGTACCTCATCCTGGAGCTCCAAGCTTATTCACGGTGGCTTGCGTTACCTTGAAACCTATCAGTTTCGTTTGGTAAAAGAGTCACTGGCCGAGCGTGAGGTGTTATTAAAAATGGCACCCCACCTGGTAACGCCACTCAAATTCAAAATGCCCCATCATCCCGGCATGCGCCCAGCTGGATGATCAGTATCGGGTTGTTTTTATATGACCATTTGAGTAAACGGGTTTCATTGCCTGGATCCAAACGTATTCGCTTTGCGGCTGATAGCCACCTGCAAGCCAAATTTAAACACGGCTTTGAATACAGTGATTGTCGAGTAGACGATGCGCGCCTGGTGGTAATGAACGCCAAGCTTGCTGAGCAAAAAGGTGCTGCAATCCTTACACGCTGCCAGGTAACCGGGGCTAAGCGACATAAGGGTATTTGGTTGATTTCAGCAAAAACACCTGAGGGTGACGTATCAACATTTAAAGCCAAAACCCTGGTGAATGCAGCGGGCCCTTGGGTCAGCCAGGTAATAGCGCAAATCCCGGAGGTTAGCCATAAGCATCGGCTGCGCCTGGTAAAGGGCAGCCATCTGCTTGTGCCGCGTATTCATGATGATCCAGCCGCCTATATCCTACAGAATGATGATGGACGAGTTGTCTTCATTATTCCCTATCTGGACGACTACTCGCTTATAGGCACAACCGATGTTGATTATGCCGGTGACCCCCGTACTGCAGAAATTGACGATGCTGAAATTGATTATCTGATCAAGGTAACTACGGATTATTTTCCTTGTAGCTTGACCCGCGAAGCGATCGTCTGGACCTTCTCCGGTGTACGTCCACTGATGCAAGGTGAGCACGAAGCCAGTAAGTCTGCCACAAAAATCACCCGAGATTATCAGCTTGAACTCGATCTGCAGGCAAATCAGGCGCCGCTGTTATCGGTCTTCGGCGGCAAGCTTACTACCTATCGAAAACTCGCAGAAACAGTGATCAACAAGCTGCAACCCTACCTGCCTCCTATGGCTGAAGCCTGGACAGCGTCTGCAATCTTACCGGGTGGCGAAGGCGTAAGTTCGCCGCATGCCTACGCCCAGGAACTGACAAAGCATTACCCCTTTTTGGATCAGCAACAAGCACGTCGCCTGGCGTTTACCTATGGACGTCAATGTGAAATCTGGCTGGCAGGGGCGGCTTCGCTGACTGACTTAGGCCTTCGCTATGGGGATTTATTTGAGCGGGAGGTTAAATACCTGATCGATGAAGAGTGGGCACAGAGTTGTGAAGATATCATCTGGCGTCGCACTAAAGTGGGTATCAGCCTGTCTGAAACTGATACACAATCCCTGGAACGATTCGTCAAAACCTACCGTAAAGGGTGATTCTAATCTATAACGGATTAACGTCTTGCAGATTTTGGCTTTGCCGACACGGGTCTGGACGCGGATCTGGCCTTTCCTTTTGTGGCGCTGGTCCTTTTTGCAGAGGTCGACTTGATACCAGGACGTGCCGCTTTTTTCGGATTAGCGCGTGAATCACTTCGTCCTCGGGCACTGGACGCAGATCCGGAACTTCGGGACTTAGCCTGACCTGCCGAGACTGGCTTGCGTGAGTTACCGGACGCTTTTTTAGCCGTTTTAGCTGTTTTTTTAGATGCCGGTGCCGCCTGAGTATCTGACTGGGCGGTTAGCTTGGCGATAGTGTCAATTTCAGCACTGGTTAAATCACGCCAGTCTCCCAGCGCCAGGCCTTTTAACGACACATTCATAATGCGTACACGTTCCAGGCGGGTGACCTGATAGCCAAAATGCTCGCACATACGCCGGATCTGGCGATTAAGCCCCTGCACCAGAATAATTTTAAAGACAAAGGTCGAAACCTTTTCTATTTTACATTTTTTGGTTACCTGCCCCAGGATGGGTACACCAGACATCATCCCCTGTAGAAAGCTATCTGTTATCGGCTTGTTAACTGTAACCATGTATTCTTTTTCGTGATTATTACTGGCCCGAAGAATCTTATTGACCATATCACCATTGTTAGTCAGGAAAATCAGCCCTTGTGAATCCTTATCCAGGCGTCCAATCGGAAAAATACGCACACCGTGATTCACAAAATCGACAATATTGCCCTTTTCTGATGCCTCGGTAGTACTGACAATCCCCACGGGCTTGTTCAGGGCAATAAACACCAGGTCATCTTCTTCATAGGGCTCGAGTGTTTGACCATTCACCTTGACGATGTTGCCAGGGAAAACCTGATCTCCGGTTGTCGCGCGCTTACCATCAATAAACACATTACCCTGCTCAATATAGCGATCAGCTTCACGACGCGAACACATACCACTTTCGCTGATGTACTTATTGATACGAGTTGATGTTTTAAAAACCATATAACCTTCCGAATAGGCACACAACTAAGCATACACCGCTCCTGCACCCACGGCATATAGCGCCACGGACGGCGCCTATGCAGAAAATGCAGGAGCAGTTTTCTGTCCGTACATCCTGTACATAACTAAAAACGGGCCACTAGGGCCCGTTTTTTATAGCGTCGCTGAACTCGGGGTTCAGATCGCTACGATGTTTTCCGCCTGAGGACCTTTCTGGCCCTGAGTAACAGCAAACTGTACTTGCTGACCTTCGGTCAGGGTTTTGAAACCTGAACCAGAGATGGCGCTGAAATGGGCGAAGACGTCCGGTCCAGACTGCTGTTCAATAAAACCGAAACCTTTAGCTTCGTTGAACCATTTAACTGTACCAGTAGTGACGTTTGACATAATATTAATCTCGATCAAAATATATAAATTGTGAATCAATAAGCAAAATTGCTATAAGGATTCGGTCATGCTTTAAGTAATGTAGAACTTATGGTTTCAGAACGAGGGTCATACTATGATGCAGGACGTCGAAATGGTGCATAAATACAAGCTACTTTAAAAACAAGTTAAGTATACACCCTATTTTGTTGTTGTCAAAGCTTTATTTCACTATCAGTTAAGGATAGTTGCGATATCTTTCATTAGCCCATAACAATGAAACCCAAGACCACTTTTACTCCTGTGCTAATGGGCCAGATCTGGCTGACACGCCATGAACACATCCCTGTGGCTCCAGCGCGCCATCCCTGGCGCACAGGGTCAGCCAGATCCGATCCCATCAGCCCTCACCACTTGGGTGCCAGCGTACAGTTGATTTCAAATCGGTATTTGCACAGCCTCTTGCCATACTGAGAGTCAAAATCTAAATATCGCAATTTATGTCATGAACTCGCAGTTTATCTCGATCGGTCTGTTGTTTGGACTGGCACAAAGGTTCGGCGGGGTGGTGGTATCACTTTGGAGTGACCGTCTGCCGCCAGGGAAGGCGGCAGCCGAGCGCCAGGACGGCGAAAAGCGTGTCACCCCAAAGTGATACTACCACCCCAGCAAGGCACCAAACCAAAATGATGCCACACATTCGGCACCTAATACCCTGTAAAACTCTTGTAATAATAAAATGCTAGGTTAAGTCGAATTTCCAGAGGAACCGCGATGTCTGACTTACTATACCTGGATACACCCGCCCAACAACGCAGATCCGCCGCTCTGAATTTTATAAAAAAACTGTCGAACCACCTGCTGGCTATATACGTTCAGACTATGGCATTTTGCTACGTAAGAACCGGCTTGATGCCACGTTTCATTTCTGCACCAAAGGATCCTATGACCGCCTCCTGGCAGACTATTTACAGCATCAATACCAATCTTTTGTATTTGTTGATATTGGTGCCAATCAGGGGCTTTATTCGATTCTTGCGGGACTTAATGTGAACTGCCAAACAGCGATTGCGTTTGAGCCCGTGGCGCGAACATTTGCGTTATTAAAGTCCAACATCGCCATCAATGGTATGAGGGATTATGTCCATCCAATTCAGGCGGCCGTGTCCCTGGTTAGCGGAAAGGCGAAGATCACCAAAAAACCAGGACACAGCGGCGCTGCATCCTTGCGCCAGCTACCTGGATGGTTTCAGCCAGCACGCTGGTTTGGAATAACCGAGACCATTTCGCTGCTCGGACCTGAAGCACTGCACCCTTTGATACCCACAGAGACTGATCTGATCATCAAAGTGGATGTAGAGGGTTATGAAAAAACGGTTTTTGACGCCTTAATTGCCAGTAATATTCTGGACCAGGCAAAAGCGGTATTTTATGAGGTGAATCCACGCTGGACTGAAGAAAAATCCCTTGAAACTCTACTACGGCAACAGGGCTTCAGTGATTTCACCCGTACATCCGACAAACCCTGTCATGATGTACTGGCAACGCGCTGAAGCGTTACCCGTACAACAAATGACGGGGTTGCTGTACTACAGATTAGGCTGCTCAAGATAGGTGGTATCATCCATACCCATACGCAGCTCACGGATGGTTTGTCTTTTATCCGCCGCACTCAGGTTTGAAGCAGCCACCTGACGATTTAATGATTCCAGCAATTTTTCCGGATTGAAATTCACATACTGCAACACCTTAGCCACGGTATCACCGCGCTGCATGTGATTCACATCTACACCACCAGCTGGGTTGAATTCAACATTGGCGGCATCGGTATCACCAAACAGATTGTGCAGATCTCCCAGTATTTCCTGATAGGCCCCGACCAGAAAGAAACCTAACAAGGAATTAGCCACTTCCATGGGTGGATAAGGCAGCGTGGTTTCCAGCCCTTCACCATCGACATACTGGTCAATACGGCCATCAGAGTCACAGGTAATGTCACGGATCACGCCACGCCGTGACGGGTATTTATCCAGATCGCGCAGTGGTAGTATGGGGAAAATCTGATTAATTCCCCAGACATCCGGGAGAGACTGAAACAGAGAGAAATTGGCAAAGAGTTTATCCGCCATCTGCTCATTCAGTTCATCCAGAATTGCACTGTGATGGCGTTTAGCCGGATTCAGACGCTGCATCAAGTAGAGTGCCGTAGCCCGCATCATCTGCTCACCGGAAGCACGGTCGATCAGGCTCAGATCACCGTGGGTAAAGGCATGGTTTAAATCCTGATTATGGGTCACCAGATCATGGTAGACCTCACTGAGGCTGCGATCACGGCCCAAGGCGTCCTGGTAGTTCTGCCAGATGCGTTGCAGCAACTGGTGATCCTGCGCCTCCGGCTCAGTCAGACTGTGAACTACCTGGCGCTCTATACCGATCACATTGGTGACCAGCACGGCATGATGCGCTGTTACCGCCCGGCCTGATTCACTGATCAGGTGGGGTTGTGGCAGATCGTGTTCAAGGGAGACCTCTTTAAAAGCCTGCACCACACGCTTGGCATATTCATCCAGCGTGTAGTTCATCGAACAGATACTGCGGGATGCCGTACCTTCATAATCGATACCCAGTCCACCACCGACATCGGCCACCTCAACAGGCATGCCCATCAAGCGTAACTGGGCATAAAAACAGGCGGCCTCACGCAGTCCCACCTGAATATCCTGAATATTGGCGATCTGGCTACCCAGATGAAAATGCAGTAACTGAAAGGCCTGCACCTGATCATGACTACGCAGTATCTCGATGGTTTTCAGAATTTCGCTGGCGGAAAGACCGAACTTGGATTTCAGCCACCACTGTCCTGCCAGTTGCCCTTACCGACCGTTGATAAACGCGCCCTGACCCCGATGCGCGGCTGCACCTTCAACTCAGCCGCAACCCGCAATACATCATTCAGCTCACTGGACTTCTCCAGAACGATATACACCTTGTGCCCCAGACGCTCACCAGTCAGTGCCAGGCGAATATAATCTTCATCTTTATAGCCGTTACAGATAACCGTGGATTTACCCGGCTCGGACATCGCCAGCACAGCCAAAAGTTCTGGTTTACTGCCCGCTTCCAGACCGGTATGTCCTGCCAGCACCTGTCGCTGTCCGGCCACAATGGCTTCGACTACTTCACGCTGCTGATTGACCTTGATCGGATAAACACTGGTGAAACACCCCTGATAGGCTTCATTATCAATGGCGCGGGCAAAGCTATCGACCAGACTGGCCACTCTGTGACGCAAAATATGTGGAAAACGGATCAATACCGGTAATTCCAGTCCACGTGCCTGAATCATCTGCAGAATATCGGCAAAGCTTACTTCTGCCCCGGAAAGGGTGTCGCGAACGGTCACATCACCCTGCTCGGAAATGCCAAAATAGCCGGCTCCCCAGCGGGAAACATTATATAAAGCCAGGCTATCTGAGGTATTCCAATCGGTCATATTGTTTCTCACTTGGTTGCAAAAGCTGTTGTGGTGTAGCCTGTTGATCAATGACTGCCTTTATCTGTATCTGGAGGCAGCGAAACATCCACAGTATCGCTAACATCCACGAGTCGACGTCGCAGACTGTCATTCTCAACTTTTAGTTTCTGTGCTTCCATACGGTGCTTGAAAATTTCTTCATAACGCGCTTCAAGTCGTAGTTCCAGTTCACTGATACGCTTTTTCTGATCACTGATGGTGGTTTCCAGCTCATCCAACTGGCTTTGCATCTGGTCCAGGAACATATAGCCACCCTCAGCATTTTCAGAGGCTGATCAACACGCATCTGGCCTTGCAGTTCATTCACAATATGGCTGTAAAGTGCTTTAAGATCGGCGGCTTCGCGTTCGTTATAGTTAATGCGCTCTTCCATCGCGCTGTGTGCACTGGCTGAACCAATGGAACCCGCCAGTATATGTTCAAGCATGCGGTGAAATTCCATTAACTCAATGATCGTCAGGTAAGGCTTACCACTCACCTGCAGATCATCAGTAATGCGATTGATCGACTCATCGGTTTTATCGGCACCCAAATAACGTACCAACAGGTCGTGGGCCTCAGTTAATTTAGGTTCCAGTGCGATATAGGCATCCAGCCGGTAGGCCTGGCTTTACCCGAAACCTTACCTCTTGACAGC
This sequence comes from Nitrincola sp. A-D6, assembly GCF_000764495.1. GTDB lineage: Bacteria > Pseudomonadota > Gammaproteobacteria > Pseudomonadales > Balneatricaceae > Nitrincola. The sequence continues at coordinate 1,843 of NZ_JRLB01000070.1, read as the reverse complement.
ATCGCGGCCATAAATTCACGCGTCAGCGCTCGCTCCTGTTTCTGCGGATGGTAGAACCAGGACCCAAGTAGATAAAAAAGTATATTAAACAGCATGGACCAGAAGACACTGTGGATCAGCGGTGGCAGGAACTCTATACCTAAAAAAGCTTCCGGACGCAGCCAGCTGATTCCCCAGGCCCATGCGTCATAATCGTTGGAGGCAACCAGCCTTCGGCAATCATTGATGGAATAATCAGCGTCCAGCCCCATAAGATGTAGCCGGCAAACAAGCCAAGCATCGCACCCATACTGTTACCCTGACGCCAGAACATGCCGATCAATAAGGCCGGTGCTAATTGCAATACCGCAACGAAGGAGATTAATCCCATAGCCGCCAGAATGTATGAGTTACTCAGCACCATCGCCAAGACATAACTGGCTACCATGATCAGAGCCGCTATCACCCAGCGAATTTGCAGCAGATAGCCCTGCAAGGGCTCAAGAAAGCGCACTTTGCCGCACACCGGCAATACCAGGTGATTTGAGGTCATGGTGGCCAGGGTCATGGTCGAAATGATAATCATACCGGTTGCTGCGGCAAAACCACCAATAAAGGCCAGCAAGGTCATCAAATCATTACCCAGATACCGGGGTACCTTGAGCACAAAGAAGTCGGCCGATCCAATCGGCAACCCCAGTTTCAGACCTGCCGCGGCAATCGGAATAACGAACAGGTTAATCAGAATCAGGTAGAGGGGAAACATCCACATGGCTGTTTTGATATGGCGCTGATCACTACTTTCCACCACGCTGACATGAAACTGACGCGGCAAAAACTGTACAGCAGCAAACCCCAGAACCACCAGCGTAGTCCACATCAGCACGGAATGGGAAGGCTGCTGAAACTCTGTCAAGTAACTGAGATCATCCTGGCTCAATGCGAACGCCAGCTCATTCAAATCACCGAATACGGCGCCTATAATGAAAACACCCACCACACCCAGAGCCACCAGTTTGACTAAACACTCAGCCACCAACACTGCAATCATGCCGCTGTGACGCTCGGTGGGATCAAGCCGCCGGATACCAAACATGATCGTAAATGCCAGCATCATCAGCATCACCAGCAACCCGGTCATATCCCAGGCATCACTTTCATTGCTACCGGTAATGATACTGAAACTGCTCACCACCGCCGTCAGTTGCAACGAGATATAAGGAGCAACACCGGTGAGTGCCAGGATGGTTACCAGTGCAGCGATACGCTGTGAGCGGCGATAACGGGTGGAGATGAAATCTGCAATACTGGTAATGCGGAAGACTTCTTTTACCGCCACCATGCGCCTGAGCGTTACCCACCAGAAGATGACACTCAGCAAGGCACCCACATAGATACCCAGAAACAACATTCCCGACTGAACAGCAAAGCCAACACTGCCGTAGAAAGTCCAGGAGGTGAAGAAAACCGCCAAGGATAGCGCATAGACCCATCCGGGCATCAGGCTACTGCTGCGAAAGCGGGTACGTCGCTCAACCCAGACGGCAAGACCAAACAGGCACATCACATAAAGCAATATGATCAGGATAACAGTGTGGGCCGCAAACATCCCGCTTTCCTCAGGGAGCTGAACGATGCTAACGACCTGTTCGTTACAGCGCTCAACTCAGATAGGTAGTTATAAAAATAGTGGCATAAATAGTTACAAATGCTCTTCAGCATATTCCGCCAGGCGTGAACGAAACACGCCTTCAAAATGCACACTGGCCGAACCTTCAAAGTCACGAAAACGTTCTACAATATAGGTCAGACCCGATGTCAGTGGTGTCAGGTAATTGGAGTCAATCTGTGCCAGGTTACCTAA